>JAPULJ010000001.1 GCA_027295145.1 Alphaproteobacteria bacterium
TTCAAGATATCGACCAAAGGCGGCGGTCCGAATGCAGGCTTCCGAGTGAGGTCGGGCAGCGACAAGGCGAGATCGCGGACCTCAAGCATGGCCCGCCTCCCGGTCGTAGGCCGCGGCCTCTTCTTCGAGCTCCGCTGTCAGCTTGGCCGGCACGGGTGCAAGCTCGTCTCCCGGCCGGTCGTAGCGCGGAGTCGCCTTCAACAGCGCGCTTGTATAGGCGTGCTTCGGCTGCTCGAAGGTCGAACGAACCGTACCCTGCTCGAGCACGCGGCCAGCGTTGAGCACGGTCAGCCGATCACAAATCTTGGCGACCACGCCGAAATCGTGGGTGATAAAGAGTAACGCCGTGCCTCGGTTCGCCTGCAAATCCTTGATTAATCTCAGCACCTGTCGCTGCACTGTGACGTCAAGCGCCGTGGTCGGCTCGTCGGCAATGATCAGCTTTGGCTGGCACGAAAAGGCGATTGCGATCAACACGCGTTGGCGCATTCCGCCGGAGAGTTCATGAGGATATTGCTGCAGCACCCGCTTGGGCGAACGGATATGCACGTCGCTCAGAAGCTCAAACGCGCGGACTCGCGCCGCCGCCTTGTTCATGCCGAGATGCAGGCGCAGGACGTCGGTCACCTGCTTGCCGATCCGATAAGCTGGATTGAGTGCGGTCGTCGGGTCCTGCGGGATGAGAGCCAGGCCTTTGCCCATCAGCTCGCGCCGGGCGCGCTCGGAAATATTGGTGATATCCTGTCCGTCAAACCGGACTGTGCCCCGCGTCAATTTGGCCTGCGTCGGTTGGATGCCGAGCACGACCTTGCCAACCATCGTCTTACCGGCGCCAGATTCGCCGACCAGGCCATGGACCTCACCCGCGTCGATACTCAGATCAACGCCACGCAGGATCTGGGTGCGTTGGCGATCTGCTTCGATCTCCAAATGCAGATCGGTGATCTCCAGGACCGGAGACTTGCGCGGCGCTCTCATTTGCGCATCACCGGGTCGATAGTGTTCTTCAGTCCATCGCCGAGTGCGTTCAGTGCCAACACGCTCGCGATCACCATGACGATCGGCAGCACCATGAGCCACGGCACTTGGTTCACGTATTTTCGCCCGTCGGCGATCATTCCGCCCCAAGTCGGCAGTTCCGACGATAGGCTGAGACCGACATAAGAGAGTATCGCCTCAACGATGATTGCGATGCCCATCTCCAGCGTCAGCAGGACGATCAGCAATGGCATCACGTTAGGCAGAATCTCGCGAATGAGGATGCGCCGCCACGAAAGGCCAATGGTGAGCGCCGATGCAACATAATCTTGCGTGCTTTGCGCCATCGTCTCGGCCCTAATGACCCGGCAGAACCGCGTCCAGTCAATCACCGCGATGGCGATCACAACCGAATGCAGCCCGGTCCCCATTACCGCGACCAGAACGATCGAGAGCAGCACGGCCGGGAACGCCATCCAGATTTCAACAAGCCGCGAAATAACCGCATCGACCCAGCCGCCCAAATAGCCTGCCAAGAGGCCGAGCGTGGTACCGAGAAGGCACGCCGCGAGCGCCGCGCAGATCGCGACGAAGAGCGCTATCCGCGAGCCGTAGATTAGGCGCGAGAATATGTCACGGCCGAGACTATCGGTGCCGAAGAGGTAGCCCGCCTCGCCTTTCTCCGCCCACAGTGGAGGCAGGTATTGCAACATCAGATCCTGCTCGATCGGGTCGCGCGGGGCGAGCAGCGGCGCGAAGACCGCGACCAGCAGCAACAGAAACAGAAATCCGCCGCCCCACTGTACGCGCCGATTTTCCAGCACTCGTTTCCATGTGGGGCGCGGGATCGCCAGCTCAGCCATTGCGCATCCTCGGATTGAGCCGCGCATAGCTCATATCGACCAACAGATTGATTACAATGAAGAGCACCGCGAAAGTCAGGACGAGACCTTGGATTAATGGCAGGTCACGGTTGATCACCGCGTCTATCGCCATATTGCCGATACCCGGATAGGAGAAAATCTTTTCGATGAGCACCGTGCCGCCGACCAGAAAGGTCAACTGGACGCCGATTAGGGTGACGGTTGGCACCAGCGCGTTGCGCAAGGCCTCGTGCGCGACAATACGAAAACGCGAGAAACCCTTGACTTGCGCGAACTGGATATAGTCTTGCTTCATCGCTTCGTTGAGCGAAGTCTTGAGTACGCGCGAGATAATCGCAGCGAGCGGTAGCGCCAGCGACAGCGCTGGCAAGAGCATGTGGAGCAGCACCGAGCCGAATGCATCGAAGCGCAAGCGGATCAGGCTCTCGACCAAATAGAAGTTGGTGACGCTCTTGAACTCGACCGCGTGGCTGATGCGACCGGAGATCGGCAAGCCCGAGATCGACAGGATGACAATAAAAAGGATAAACAGCAGCGCCCACAGGAAATCTGGGATCGCTAGCATAAAGCCGGCAGCGCCATCGATGCCTGTTTCCGCCCAGCGCCCGCGATAGTAGGCGCCGGTTACCGCCATCGTGCCACCGATTCCGATCGCGATCAGCATCGCGACGATACAGAGCTCGATCGTGACGGGAAGACGTCCGACGATCAGCTCCATGACGTCCTGACGCATACTAATCGAGGTGCCGAATTTGCCCTGGGCGAGGTCGCCTAGATAGATGAAGAACTGATCGACAATGCTCTTGTCGAGCCCGTAAACCTCTCGCAACTGCTGGATGTCAGCCTTGGTCGCGCCGGGGCCGATCATCATCGCGATCGGGTCGCCGGGCACAATTCGTAAAAGCACGAACACAATCACCGCGACGCCGAACAGGGTCGGCAACGCAAGCAACAGGCGGCGCAGAAGAAAGGCGCCTGACATTCAGATCTCGCCGACGGAGCCGCGTGCGAGCGTAAGGCAAGCTGCGCCGGGTCGACGGTGTTGGCCCCCACACTGGTGGTTAGTCATCATGGGGGCCAGTCTAGTCGATCGATCGTCGCAATGCTTGCGGCAGGACGCTACGTGCGGCCCATCTTGGCAGGCAGTACGTAGTTCGCGGTGTGGCCCTGGAACTTGAGCTCGACCTTATGGACGACCGGCTGGACCTGCTGATAGAGCGGTAGGACGTAGGCGTTCTTCGCGATGTAGCGGTTGACCGACTTCCAGCCTGCGATGCGTTTAGCCTCGTTCTTCTCGCCCCACAGCGGGCCGATCATCTTGTCGAGATCGGGCGTGTCCCAGGTTGAGTGCGGCGAGGGACCGAACATGGCGTGCCCGGTCGAGTTGGTCGGATCGCCTGAGGAATTGCCCCAGTTGTAGAAGGCCGCCGGGGCTAACTTGTCCTGGGCGCGCAACTCAAAGTGCTTAGCCACCTCGTAGACCTCGATCTCGGCCTGGATCCCAACTTTGCGCCACATGCCGACGATGGCCTGGACGACTTCGTAGTCCTTGGGGATATAGCCGCGCGTGGTCTGAATCTTGAACTTGACCGGCTTCGTGATCGAGAATCCCGACTTGGCGAGCAGGGCCTTAGCCTTGGCAGGATCGTAGGGCGTTTTCACGGACGCATCAAAGCCGATATATTGCGGAGCCAACAGCGTATCAATCGGCACGCCGTAGCCACGTAGTAAGCGGTCGACGATTGCCTTCTTGTTCACAGCGTATACGGCCGCCTTGCGGACGTTCGCGTCATTCATCGGGCCAATATCATTGAAGAAGATCATCGCGATGTCGGAAACCGGTGTGGCGACACCCTTCAGGCCCGGTTTTTTCTTTAGTCGGTCGAATTCCTCGAACGGGATATTGAGCGTGAGGTCAGACCGACCACTCTCGATCTCCGCTATGCGCGCCGACGGGTCAGTCACGAATTTGAAGACGACATTCTCGAATGCTGGCTGGCCGCCCCAATAGTTCGGGTTGGCTTTCAAGCGTACAAAGGAGCCGCGCTGGAATTCATCGACCATGTAGGGGCCGGAGCCCATCGGCTTCTTCTCAAAACCGGCCTTGCCGACTTTCTGGTAGTAATGTGGCGGGATCACATAAGCGGTCAGGAAACCCATCCATTTAAGAATATCTGCATTGTAGGATTTAAGATCAGCAGTGACGACCTTGCCATTTGCCTTTGGATTGATAATCGAACTCCAGATAAAGTTGATCGGGTTGCCAGTTTTCGGGTTGGCGGCGCGCTGCAGGTTCCAGACTATGTCCGCTCCAGTTACAGGCTTGCCGTCGTGCCACTTAGCACCATCGCGAACTTTCAGCCTGAGTTTGGTTTTATTATTGGTCCACCCCCATTCGGAAAGAATGCCGCCGACGAATTCAAGATTCGGCTTCTGGTCAATGTATTGGTCGAACACGCATTTGTAGATCGACATCAGCTGCGGGTTGACCGCGGACAGCCCGGTGGTCGGGTCCCAGGCTGGCACCGACACGTGGTAGGCGATGGTTAGCGTGTTGCCAATCTTGGCCGCCGCTTCCTTCGAAAAAAGAAGCGAGGCCAGCGCCGGACCCGTGAGCGCCGCGGTGCCTGCCAGCTGAATAAAGTCGCGTCGTTTGAAGTCTTTCATCGGACGATTCCTCCCTGGGGGTTGCTATCTGTCTCGCCGTCTTTCTATGACGACGTATCGTTCAGGTTCTTATTCGGCCGCGTTGGGTGTGTTTTCGGCCCATTTTTGCATCAGTGTGTTCGACGGCAGCGTTTCGTCGAGCATCTTCTTCGTCGTCTCGCCTCCGGCGACCGGATATTTCTTCGGGTCGAGCAGGCCGATTTGCACCAACACCGATGCCTGATCCCAGTAAATGTGCTCGTGATAGAGCTTGTCGCCACGAAAGTTTATTATGGCGACCACCGGCACCTCCACGCGTTTGCCGGTCGGCGGGACGCCGGGCAGCATCCAATCGATCTCGCGGTCGTGGGTGAAGGCGAAAATCATCTCGTCGACCACCCGATCGGCGCCGACCGTGCGGCTCACCGGGATCAACGCCGTATCGTCGGGGTTGGCGTTGACAAAGTGATTCTTATAAAAGCGGTGCAAATCGTCGGAACCAACGCCGCCAGTCATGGTCGGTATGTGGTTGACGTAAGGCTCAGCAACCATCGTTGCCATGGTCGCATCGACATCGCGGGTGGCGAACTCGTAGTAGCAGTGCATGTCCCACAGTTTCTCGAGGTCGTAGTTCGGCCCCATCACGCCGCGCAGTAGCGCGATCGTGCGCGAATGCGCCATGCCGGCGGCCGGCTTGTTGTAGGTGTCGCGATACCGGTTGGCGAAGGCGTGGGGGGCGCCCTCGTAGACATTGATCAGGATTTCTTCTCGGCTCTCGAACTTCTTCTGGATCTGCTCGACCGCTTGCATTGGCACGTGTTCGTCGGCGCCGCCGAAATGGAATGCGACCGGGCATTTAATCTTGTCGGCGACGTCGAGCTGGGTCTCGATTGCTACGCCGTAATAGGCTGCAGCCGCGGCGATGCCGCAGTGGGCCGCCGCCTGATAAGCAAGCGCGCCACCGAGGCAATAGCCGAGCGCTGCGACCTGCGTCTCGCCGCCTTTACCCTGACCCTTGACCTCGGCCATGCCCTTTAGGTGATCGACTGTCGCAGTCATGTCGGCAACTGCGTTGCCGAAATCGAAATTCTTGTAGTAGGCGAAGGCCTTGCCGGAATCCTCCTGCGTGTAGCTGAGTTCGACGCGTGACTCCAGGCGCCAGAACATGTCGGGCGCCAGCACAACATAACCTTCTTCGGCGAAGTAATCGGCGGTCGCGCGTATCGATTTGTTCACGCCGAATATTTCCTGCAGGATCATCAGCCCTGGGCCCTTGCCTGAAGGTGGCAGTGCCAGGTAACCCTGGAAATCGCCGCCGTCCTTGGCCTTGATGTCGATGAATTTGCCCGCCATTGATGTCCCTCCCATCCAAGCGCGGCCCGCATTGCGGTTGTTGGACCGTCACTGTCGTTCGATTTGACCAAACCGGATATGACCCGGACCCAATACGAAACTAGAAAATTTAAATAGTAAAATCAATTTTAAATTTACGTGCGAATCGCTATAATAAATAATAATCGGAATCCAACAAGAGGCGAAAGTGCCGGCACGCCCATGACCGATCTTCCGACTAAGACATCACAATTGGACAATTTCGAACCTTGGCATTTGGCGCGTGACGAAGGCGAAGCGCGCCTGACCGCATTTGAGTCGCGGCTGGAGCGGGTTGTGCACGCCTACCACCGATGGAAGTCTGCCTGCCT
This sequence comes from Alphaproteobacteria bacterium, assembly GCA_027295145.1. Taxonomy (GTDB): domain Bacteria; phylum Pseudomonadota; class Alphaproteobacteria; order JAPULJ01; family JAPULJ01; genus JAPULJ01. The sequence continues at coordinate 6,212 of JAPULJ010000001.1, forward strand.
GGACGCGGTCGCCGACGAGAAGTTCGCCGGCAACGATGTCGCTGTGCTGAATGTGATCCGGATGCGCGAGCGGCCGAAGTCGCGCGTCGAAATTGCGCGGCTGCTCAATCGCGACGATACATCGAATATTCAGTATGCATTGCGCAAGCTCTTGCGCGCGCAGCTGATCGAGAAAGTCGATGCCGTTGCGCGCAAAACCGCCACCTATCGCACAACTCCCAAAGGCATCGAGGTAACGGAAGCCTATGCCGATCTGCGCAACGAGCTTTTGATCGGCATGACCGGTCGGCTGGACGATGACGGCGCGGCGCTGCGCGAGGCCGGCGACCTTCTCGACATCATGTCCGGTTTCTACGATCAGGCCGCCAAGCTCGCGGCGACGCGGCGGTACTAAGCGCAGCTATAAATAAAAAAAGTGCGTGCGCTGTACGCCTCATGCCAGGCAGTGCTATTCTGCCTGAAGATCGGCAAACGGCAACACAAGAGTACGCGATCATGAGCTTGGACGACCAGCTGGCCAAAATCCGAGAGGGCGCCGTTTCGCGTATTCCGGAAGACAAACGCGCGGTCATGGCGCGCGCGACCCAGGAACTACGCGAATCAGGCATCATTGACAAAACAATCAAGGTCGGCGACGCCCTGCCCGCATTCGCACTGAAAAACGCGCACGGCGGAGAAGTGACCTCGACCGATCTGCTCGCAAATGGCACGGTGGTGCTAACCGTCTTCCGCGGCCACTGGTGACCCTACTGCAATGCAGAGCTGTATGCTTTGCGCGACATTGTTGAGCCATTAAGGGAACTCGGTGCCAACCTGGTTGCGATCACCCCCCAGCTGGCCGAGCATAACCAGAGCCTGATCGAAAAGCATAGGCTGAACTTCGACATGCTGAGCGATCCCGGCAATGCCTATGCCGCCGAACTCGGCCTTCGTTTCGAAGTGCCGCCCGACGTGAGGGAGATTTATTCCGGCTTCGGGATCGTTCTGCCGAAATCGAATGGCGACGACAGCTGGACCCTTCCCATGCCGGCCCGGCTGGTGGTCGACGGCGGCGGCATCGTTCGGGTCGCGGATATCGATCCCGACTACACGCGGCGCCCGGAACCACAAAAGACGCTCGACGACGTTAAGAAGCTTCGCTAACGTCGAGTAGGTGAGAACGTCCTACAATCTGACCAACGTCATGCAAGCCCCGGCATATCGAACCAATATTAGGTTGGTTTAGCGGCCGGATGCCTATTGTGTTATCTTTGATGGCGATTGGTGGGAGCCAACTAGATAATCCAGGTTTAAATGTTCTACGGAAGGGACGAGGCGGCGGTTGCCGAATGTAGGCTACGCTGGAAAATCGTCCAGGAGACCGGTTACCACTGCGTTTGCCACCAGCAGACGGAGGGCGGTGGCCGGGAGCACAAGGCGTGAAGCGCGCGTCGCGCTCGATCTTGATCGGTTATCCCCGATGAACGACGCTTCGCTTGTCGGCGCCTGGCGAATTCAGAGCTTCGTTTTCACCGACGCTGGCGGTGGCTTGCACTACCCGCTCGGCAAGAATCCGCGCGGCGCTTTGTTAATTACGCCAGACAATCACCTCACCCTGAGTTTCATGGCGGACAACCGACAGCACTTCGCCGAGAACGACCTGTTGGGCGGCAGCGAAGCCGAGCGCGCATCGGCAGCCGCAAGCTATGTCTCCTTCGGCGGACCCTGCCGAATTGAAGGCGACGAAGTCATCGTGGAGGTCGAGCACAGCTTCCATCCGAACTGGACTGGCGGCGTCCAGCGTCGCCGTTTCCTCCTCGAAGGCGATCGGCTGACGATCATGACGACGAAAGCTATCACCGTTGACGACCGCTCTCTGGTGGGGAGGGCGGTGCTGATGCGCGACGGTGCCTGAACAGGCAATCCGTAGATGCCGTCGAGAGCGATATTGCAAGATTTGAAGATGACATCAATATGGCACAAATCGGACTAGGGACCACACTCGGTTATGTTGACTTCCGACTACCGGATATCGACTGGCGTTCCCAGCACCCCAAGACCACAGCAAGGTTTGCGGAATCCGCCAAACGCCCTTCCATGATCGAAACCAATGCGTCAATCTTCTGAGAAAGGCAGGCACAGGATTTAGGCGCCGAAAATGACCGCTATCCAGCTACTCCAGTCGTCAATACCTCCGTAAATTTGCCTTCTGGAATAGCTGGATCGCCGTGCTGGTGACTATATTTCCATCACTTCATTTCCATAAATTCCGCAACCTCAAGTGTGCCGCCAAATTCAACGTGTGGGCATCCCTTAGCCATTTCCAGCGCAGCATCCATGCTGTCGGCTTCTACGACAGTAAATCCCATCATGGGATCGGGCCCACCATCATCTGATACACCTCCAGAGCTTACGATCCTTGACTTTCCCAAGGGAGTACCAGGGTTGACCACGGCAGCGCCAAGGCCGTCGACCCAAGCTTTCCATTTCGCCTTCTGTTTGGTCCCCTCCTCGGGGCTCTCGGGCATATTCCCTCCGTGATAGGCAATGATGTAATTAGACATAAGAATACCTCCTTTTTCTCAAGTTCTGATTGAAAGACGCTCATATTTCCGAAGTGACGATGATCAACCCATATTTCGGGAAGCCGCAATCGCCAATAGTGAACTTGTTGGTTTATTAAAATCATTCAGGTATATTGTCAACCGTTTGGTTCAATGAAAATTGGGATTCACATGGAAAATCTCGACTCAACTTTTTCCGCCCTCAGCCATGGAACGCGCAGAGCCATATTAGGAAGACTAATGCAAGGGGAATTACGGCTCTCTGATCTGTCAAAGCCTTTTAACATGTCACAAACAGCCGTTTCAAAACATGTGCGTGTACTCAGCGATGCCGGCTTGTTGATCGT
>JAPULJ010000010.1 GCA_027295145.1 Alphaproteobacteria bacterium
ATCGCCCGCAACTGCCAGGAGGCCGCCAAGGGCACCGAGGAGGTCAGCTCCAACATCACCGGGGTCAGCTCGGCCGCCGAGCAGTCCACGCAATCGGCGGCCCAGGTGCTCTCCGCGGCGCAGGAGCTGTCCACGCAAGGCATTGCCCTGAAGTCCGAGATCGATAAGTTCATCGGTGAGGAGAAAGCCGCCTAGGGGGCCTTGATTAGGACGGGGCCGACCCGTAAAGCGCTCGGTCTCCGCGCCCCTTACCGGTTAGAAAAATTACAGGCGCGAGGGGCTCCAACGGCCTCTCGCGCCTCAATTATGGGCGATATTTCCGCGCGCCTGCCTCGGTGCAGGTACCTAGTACACTCGGGTCATCCTACACCTAGCTCGTCGGTCGGACCGGACGGTAGAAATTTGCTTAGGTGTTAAAGCGTAATTTCGAAAATGGGCGGTTTTACGTAGGTCCCGGTGCGAAGATGCCGGCGCAGGAGTTTACTGGAATCCGACTGCGGAATGGCGTCGACTAACACTTAAATCCAGTATCGTCTAAAGCGGGCGAGGCCACTTTTGAGACAGAAGGCATGGAGAATTTGGGGTCCCGCCTCGTCAAATGCCGGTGTCGTAGGTCACTGTGCCGCACCAGGCTCGACACCTTAGCTTAGTGTTTCGAGCTCATTGTATTGACTGGATTATCGAGAACCCGCTCGGCGGGGAAGCGGATCGTGATGATCGTGCCATTGCCCAACTCGCTCTCCAACTCAACCGTTCCGCCATGCGCCTCGACCAGCGACTTGACCAAGGGGAGGCCGAGGCCAGTTCCCTCGTGTTCGCGAGACAGGGAGCCATCCACCTGGCTGAAAGGTGTGAACACCTTTGGGATATCTCCGGTGTCGATGCCGATGCCAGTGTCGGAGACGCTGAGAACAAAACAACCGTCTTCCTCGATCTCGGCAAACACGGTGACCTTGCCCCCCGCCGGCGTAAACTTGACCGCATTGGATAACAGATTGAGGACAATTTGTTTGAAGATGCGCTCGTCGGACCAGAGCTTCGGCAACTTGCCACTCAGCCGGGTGGCCACGGTCAGCCCGGCCTCCTTCGCGCGAACCTCAATGATCCGCCGGCAAGCGGCGACCACTTGCGCGACTTCGACCTCCTCCTCCTTTAACTCGAACGCTCCTGCCTCGATTTTGGAGAGGTCGAGGATGTCGTTTATCAAGTTGAGCAGGTGAGTACCGCTGTTGTGGATGTCGTGCGCGTATTCGATGTATCGCGGGTTGCCCAGCGTTCCGAACATCTGGTTGCACATTATCTCCGAGAACCCGTTGATCGCGTTGAGCGGTGTGCGGAGCTCATGGCTCATGTTGGCGAGAAACTCACTCTTGGACCGGTTGGCAAACTCGGCCTGTGTCTTGGCCTCGCTCAGGTCCGTTTCCCGGTTTTTCAGCTCGGTAACGTCTGTGGAAATGGCGACGATACCGCCTTCGCTGGTCTTGCGCTCGGTGGTGCGAAGCCAGCGTCCGTCGCTGTGACGATGGACGGAGGGCGTGCCCCCCTGCATTTGGCGCATTTCCATCCGCCAGCGAACGTAATCGTCGACAGGGACGTCGAACTCGCCTACTGCTCCAACCCTAATCCGTTCGCGAAACATCTCCTCGGCCGTTGGTCTCGTCGGCAGTAAATCCGCCAACTCAAGGTAAAGGTCCGCGAAGCGCCGGTTCCACATCACCACTCGGTCGTCGGTATCGAACTGCACGAAACCGTCGGCGATGCTTTCAATAGCGTCGTGCAGGCGATCCTCCGCCCGCTTGAGTTCGGTAATGTCGTGAACTGTCCCGATGATCTTAGCGGGCTTCCCCGCCTCATTGCACAGGACTTCCGCCTTTGAGAAAATGAACCGCTGGGAGCCGTCGCTCCGCACGAGACGGTACTCTATCTCGTATCGGTGATCGCTATCATCGTAAGCGCGCCACCAGTTCTCGACGAAGGCATCCCAGTCTGCCGGGTGGATGGCTGCCTTTACGAGATCGAAGTTCGGTTCTATTGCGCCGGGCTGGTAGCCGAATATGCGATAGCTCTCTGCTGACCAAGTTGCCTTGCCTGCCTCGTATTCCATTTCCCAGCTGCCGAGATGCGCCATCCGCTGGGCATTGGCGAGCCGGGCCTCGCTCCCCTCCGCTGCGCGAAGAGCCTCTTCTTGACGCAGCAACTGACTGGTGTAGGCCCGAAGGCACAGGTAAATGCCGCACATCGTAGCGAATAGGGCAAAAAGGTAAGCGTACCAACTGTATCGCAAGTGTAGAGCCGCCATTGCCTCCATTGCGGCGGCCATACCGACGCGTAGCGGCAATAGCGTCATCGTGTAAAAATCGGCGACGTAAAGCACCGTAACCGGAATTATACCCGCAAATAGAAACGCCACGCCAACATTGGCACCTGCATCTCGAATTGACTTTCGCCTGAAAAAGCAAAGCGCGATGAGTCCACACGTCATTGCGATCATGACAATGTCGATCGTGACCATCACCGCATAGGGTGGGAAGCTGTGTTGGCTCATCACCATTAGGCCGGCACCGTTCTAGTCGTCGGAATCTGACACTGGCGGTTCCTCAAATGCTGCCGCGATCTGGCAAATCGACTTTTCCCTCGATGCTTACCTAACGTAGCAAAACCGCTTGATATGATAATTGCATTCCTGATTAAAATTTAGTTAACGATGACAAGAGATCTCCCTAACCCGCCCCCACCGGCAGAGCCGTTATGATCAACAAAGTGGCAAGTGTGAGTGCCTTGAGAATCAATAGATCCCCGTATCCATCCGCAGCCTGAGCAGCGACTTGACCTGCTGATTTCGGTCCACTCATGGCGCAAACCGTTCACCGTAACGTATATAGAAGGCGCGGAACCATGCCAGTGCGTCCTCCAGCTTCCAGGCGCGGAACAAGCGCCAGCGAGGATTGTCAGCGCCATAGACGGCGCGTGCGACCCAACAATTGCCCCGCCGCCAGCCTTAAAACGTAATCATCAACACAGGAAAAAGCGTTCGATTGATTCATCCGCGTTTCGCTTGGTGAATGTCAGAAACCGTCTAACCCCACACTAAGCCAAATATGCCGTTCGCCTTATTCAAGGCGAGGTGGAGGCCGAGTATCGGGCCGATCACACCTCCTCACTCCTCTGCGAATGCCGCCCGTAGATCGGCCGCCGCCTCGCCGACCGCCGCGTCGGCCACCTTCACCGCGCCGCCGAAATTGAAGAAGCCGTGCAACATGCCAGGATAGTCGCGGTGCTTGGCCGCCACCCCCGCCGCATTCAGCGCCCGCGCATAGGCCGCGCCCTCGCCGTGGAG
>JAPULJ010000100.1 GCA_027295145.1 Alphaproteobacteria bacterium
GCTCAGAAGTGGGATGTAACTACCGGGACATTGCACTGGCTTTGGCGAACACACTCCCCAATGATACCATCGTGCTTGCGCCGGGCCTCTACTACCAAGCTGCAATCGTTACCACGCCAAACATCACAATCAGAGGCGAACCCGGTGCACATATGACGGGAGTTGCCGCCGAGGGCAAAGCGGCGCTTGTTATCAAGTCAAGTGGTGTGGTGGTCGACGGCATCGAATGCTCAAACATCTCTGTACCGGACAGGAACGGCGCCTGCATCCGAATAGAGGGGGCGGATCTGACCATTCGCAACGTATACTTCCACGACAATGAGGAAGGTATATTAGGAGGCGTCGGAGGAACAGTTCTGATAGAGGGCTCACGCATCGAACAAAATGGTTACGGGGGCCAGGCTCATGGCGTTTATATTTTACAGAGTGTCGACACCTTCCTGTTTCGAGACAACCAGGTCCTGAGGACTAAAGGCAAGGGGCATGATCTCAAGAGCCGAGCCCAGCAGACAATCATTGAAAACAACATTTTTGCGGGACTCGACGGCGAGAACAGCAGAGCGATTGATCTCCCCAATGGCGGTGACGTTGTGATTCGCGACAATGTCTTTGAGAAAGGCCCAAACAGCGACAATCGGGACATGATCGGTCTTGCGCTTGAAGCGCGAAAAGCCGGCTCTAATTCGATCAATCAAACATTGATTGAAGGGAATCTGTTTATCTTCGACCACCCGAAAAGCATGGTGTTCCGCAGCATATCGACCGGCGAGATAATCTTTCGTGACAACATGGTCGTCGGAAGCCGTTCGATTGGTGCCAGCACCATAGGAGGCGGCAACCGATTTTTCGACACCCGAGCCGCCGCCGGTCTGCCCCCCTATCCGGTTCTGCCAAGCATAAATCAGTCGGTCAACTAGGAGCACGCCAGGGCCTCGGCAGGAGAAGGAGGGTCGCAGCGACGTTCGCCGGGCTGGCGCCGTCTATACGATGCATTGTCGATCATCTGGCCTTGAATACATAGTGGAATTCCTCGATCGGCGTCGAAGCTTTGCCACCGAACTCGTTTACGAAATAGCGGCAGTACTGCTCGATAGTCCACAAAAAGCCGCTCAATTCCTCCTCGTTTCGCACATAGGGCGTGTTACCTGGCGCCAGAGACGGGCTGTGATAGGTCAACGAGAAAACGCGACAGCCTATGCGGTACAAGCTCTTCGTCAAACGACGGAGCTCGGCAAAGCTGACGCCCTCGGGTGTTAGCCGGATCCGCTCCAGAGCTCGAAAGCGGGCAGAGATCCCCGGGCCGTGAATCCTCATGCCCGCGCGGCTGGATAACAGCGGGAAGACCGATCCGCCGACAATGGCGAGCCATCCCGTGTAACCACAGGAGGCCGGAATCTCCAACAGGCATTTCTTCGGACCAAACCGAAAAGGACGGTGGTCCAGGCCCCGAAAGTCGGGACCGCCGTCTTCCGAAAAAACCGTGTGAGGCATCACGCTCATGTCCACGCAATAGCCAAGGTCTGCGAGAATGCCCCCCGTGTCCGGGCCTATTCCGTATCGGCCTGCTCTGTACACCCGCGGATTGTGGCCAAATCGCTCCGCAATCGTGGCCGTCAGGTGCTCGAGTTTCTTGGCCTCCAAACCGGCCGGAAGGTTGTAAGGATAGGAATGGAAGCGATCGAGCGTTTCCTCGAAGGGCGGATTGAGCCAGGGGTTCAGGTGAGCCCCGATCTCGCATCGCCCGGACCTTTGAAAATCACTGAGAACGCCCACGGCCACATCGTCATCCGCCACGGCATAATCGACCAGATAAGTTGGAATGATCCGGTATCTGTCGAAGATATCTTGTGCGCGATACTGCTCGGAAACGGACGCGACGCTAATCTTCGTGCGCGAAAAAGGTTGGCCCCACTCAAACTCTGCTTCGGTATCGATGCCCACAATCAAGCGGGGTGGCTCATCTTTGCCAAAGCCCACATAAGAGATGGGACCGGGATCGAAACGGTCTAGTCTGACTGCGTCCTTTATCTGCGGCATGCAGCCCCGCCACTCAGCCAAGGTGCATTTGGTCAATGAATTTCCGTCGAACCGCACGAAGGGTATTCTCGATTTTTAGGCCCACATGCGGGCGCTGCACCACCAACCACCTCAAATCATGCGAATCCGTCCCGAGACTTCGTTTGTGTCTACTATCACCGGCCATGAAGTCGTAGATCCGGGCACCTTCTGCGAGATTGTGCTTGATCGCCAAGAAGTGGCTAACTAGGCCAGGCTTCAGGCGCGAATCACTTTCGTAGCAAAACCCACTTTGATAGGCAGAGACCCATCCGTCTTTGATCAAATTGTAGAGACACCCAATTCGCTTATTACCGGCCGAAATACGGAGCAACTGAATCTCACCGGCATCAAAACGCTTCTCAATCAACTCACGGTGGAACACCTCGAAGAACCCACACTCAAACGCACCAGGATGACCACGCCGTATCCAGTACCCCTGATGCAATTCCTTCAATTCATCCAGAATGTCGAGCCCATCTGTAGCACTTCGCGCTGCAGCGACCGCGATTGGACCGTGCGCTTCATATATGCGCATTGCCCGGCGAATCTGATGCCGGGTATTTCGACTCAAGAGACCAAGATAATCGCCACCTCGTCGTCGCACTCCATCCAAGTCGACATAGTCGCATCGCTTCTTCGCTCGTAGCCTGATCCCTAATCCAATCTCTCTGGCCGACTCCATCCAGGATTCGGTCGTCTTGGCGTCAAGACCGCTCAAATACAACTCATCCCATTCGTTTTCTCTTTCCGCCAAGTGGATCAGACTGTGCCGGACAATTGGCGCGTTTCCCACGCGGCTGTCGACCAACAGCCCGTTATATTCAATATTGATCGGGTCCATACGGATGTCTCCGGTCTCGTTGAGATGAAGACCGTGAACGTGAAGCAGGCCATGACGTCTTTCTCGGCGGGGGACGAACACTCCTAAACCGACCACCTCGGGCCCAATCGACACGCTCATCAGACGCGGCGCCACGACCGAAGGTAGGTGCCGCAGCCAACAACCGATCCATGCCCACGATTGGAAGACGGAACCATCGCTGTGTTGCTCCAAGTCCAACCACAGGGTCTCAACATCATCTAACGGAGATATCGACTTGAAGCTCACCTTCATGTCTTGATCAAGCAGGAGATCAGCTTTTCCGCGAACTTCACGGGCCGTCGTTCCGCCTGTCACGAAATTACTCATTCCCGGTAGTCTCGCGCTCTACGATGATGTAAATCCGTCGAGAAAATGGTCGGTGTTTCGAATCTCTCGAAATTAGAGTCATTGAAAACCTGACCTCTAAGGATGCTCGCAACCATAATATGCCCGCCTGTATCATGGAGACTTGTTGATTGGTAATGCCGCTCGCAACTCTTCGTCGGAGAGAGTTCTATTCACAAATGTCACACCCTTAGCAAATTGGCGAGTCGCACTCTGATTCAGGGAGTCGAAAACAACAATCCAAAATACTCTATGGCAAATCACCCATCCCGCCCTGCATTGAAACGCATGTCGCATCATGCAAGCTCATTGTTGAATTGGGATCAGCGTTGAATCGGGACTAGCTCAATCGCCGAAATTGGGAATTTCGCCTATGAAAGCAGGATCGCTGGAATAGAACTTCAACCCCTTCCATAAGGGTTATCCAGTTTCATCATATAATGTCGTCCATTCAGGAAACTGACGTCCCAATAACTCGCACAGCTCCATCGTCTCCTTTCTCTGAACCCAGATAGTTGGCGACCGTCGCGAAGCGGACCTGTGGCCCGCCCGTTCGAAAGGTCGAGAACACGTGCAGCAGCACTCTCTGATTCGATCGCGCGCGTCGGCCCGGCATCAGCGGAAATCTGGCCCCGTGTGGACGCGAAGACCCCGCCGGAGGAACGTCTCGCGATCCGACACCGGCCGCCAGTCCAGATCGCGTTCGACGTCGCTGCAGTTGAATCGGGACATCAGCCCGCGCGACTTCAGATCGCGGTCGCTCGGGAACGGGACGGCCCGTCCCACCAGGCGTTTCACGATCCACTTGCCGACCTCCAACGCCTGCAACTTGAGAGCCCCGTTCGGGTGGAAGCTGAGGGGCCGTCCCAACGCCTGGCCGAGCTCGCGAACGTACTCCCTGGCGTTCAAGCGCACGTCGCCGACCAGGTTGTAGCAGCCGCCGATCACCCCCTCCTTCCGCGCCGCGGTAACGATCGCCGCCGCCACGTCCTCCACCAGAACGAAAGGGAGGGGGTTTTGCCCGGCGTTCCAGCCCAGACAGTGCTGCTCGTTGTTGTAGAAGCCAACGCCGGTATGAAAGGGAATCCCGCCCTCGCCGACCACCAGCCCAGGCCGAAGGATGGTGACCGGCAGGCCTTCCCGTTCGTGCATATCGAGTAGCAACCGTTCGCTGATCGCCTTGCCGCGGGCGTAGTCCGCGCGCCTCTCGGCCTTGGGGTCGGTTGGCGTCTTGCCCGTGATCACCTCCGTGCTGTCGCCAAGATAGAGCGCCGCGATCGAGCCCACGTGTATCAGCCTCGACACTGTCTTCTTCAGACAGCATCGCGCCACCTGGCGGGCGCTCTCGACCATCGATCTCTCGATCTCCTCCCACGAGGCTCCGCCACCCCCGTGGGCGAGGTTGATGACGATGCGGGCGCTGCCGATCCCCCGCTCGATGTCCTCGGCACGGCGGATATCGCCGCGGACGAGGGTTACCCTGTTGTCGTCGAAGACCGGTGGCAAGTTGCGGACGTTTCGCGCCATCACGCCGACGGACATGCCGGCGGCAAGAAGCCGCTCGACCACATGGGTGCCGATGAATCCGGTTCCGCCGAGGACCGCGACCTCGAAATCCCCTTCCACCTTGGCGTCGGCCGTCTCACGCGGCTCCGCCGCCGGCGCAAACGCCTGGGCGGCGATTCGTTCGCAGAGGCGCACGAGGCCGGCGCCAAATTCGCCGTTCAGTTCGGGCCCGGCCTTCGCGTCGAGGGCGCCATGAAATGCCTCGATGCTTCCCTTCATGCTTTGAAAGAAGGCGTCGGAACGCGGCTTCAGGCGCAACGTCGACAGCAGGTAATCGACGGCGTTCCGAAAGCTCTGGCGGCTGATCTCGCGGGCGGCGCGGCGCCCGGAGAGGTAAGCATCGGCAAACTCCAGCCACTTCGTCCTCTCATAGGTGAACACCCGGTTTGCCACAATGTCCGCGACGACGGCACCGTCGTCGCAAACCGCCACCATCTGCCAAAAAGGAAACGATCCGCCGACCGCGAAATGGAGCTGCGCCTGGGAGCGGGCGCACTCGAGAGACACGCTGCAGGAGTGGTGGAGGAGAACCCCCGGTGAGACTTCCAGCGGCTTGGCCGCGAGCGTCGATACCTCGTTCGTTTCGCCGGCAAGCGCGCAAATCTGCGACAACGGGTGGACGGCCTGCTCGAGCAGGATATTTTGGGGCTTGTCAAACATCCAGTGGCCAAACTGTCTGGCCTTTAGCTGCCGCAAGGGGACGCAATAGCTGCAGTCGACATATTGTAGCCGACCCAATGCCCCCCGGCCGACCAGCTCTCTCATTCTCCGGTAGGCCGGGTGATAGACGAAGTTCTGGTTGACCCCGACGACCACGCTGGCCTTGCCGGCGAGCGCGACCAGGGCTTCACATTCCTCGCTCGACGCCGCCATGGGCTTCTCGATCAGGACCGGGAGCCCCGCCTCCACCAATACCCTGGCGATTTCGAAGTGGACGTTTGGCGGCACCAGCACGTGAGCGCAATCGACGTTGCCGGACTCGATCGCCTCCTCGACGGTTCCGTAGGCTTCCGGAATTTCCCACCGATCGGCGAGAGCTTGAGCGGCGCCCAACTGCGTGTCGACGACCGCCGCGAGCTCCACGCCGCGCAGCTGCCGCACCGCCTCGGCGTGAACGTCCGAAATAAAGCCGGCCCCGACCAGACAAATGCGACGCGATGACATCCTTTAGCCGAGATTCCCCAGATGGCTCCCCCCAGTTGCCGACGACGGTAGCACGAAGGGCGTTCGCACCACAATTTCCGTCGTAAACCGGCGCGGTAGGTCGGGTTCCGCCCTTTATCAGGCCGACTTGGCGATCGAAAACCCAACCCACTGACCAATCCGGGTGCTGAAGGCGCACCCCGGCTTTCGCGGCACACACCTGTCCTATCGGGCGACCTGGAT
>JAPULJ010000101.1 GCA_027295145.1 Alphaproteobacteria bacterium
GAACCTGAAAGACGCTCTTCGCAAGATCAACGCCTATCGTGATAACTTCGTTCATGGGCGGCTCCTATATCCCCGTGGTTCATCGAAACCACAACTTTGGCACATTGCGATGCCGGCGGGTGGGAGCCGTCCACTGCATCAGAAGCGGACATCCGGTGATCCTCCTGCAATGTCCGCTTTACACCCAATAGCGGACGTCCCCGCGCTTGGCAGCACACAGGTCCGAGAAGAGTGTCGTCTGCACACTTGCACTTGCGTACACCACTACCCCCACTAACCCGCGAAACGGAGGATGCCTGACCTCACCCTGCGCTGCGGCAGTACGTATAAAGGGCCGGTTTTGGAAATGGGGCGGGGACGGGGTGTTGTCGTATCTGCCACGCACGCTGACGCAGCCTGCGCGTTCAGGCTACTCGGCAGCCTGGATAGCAAGCCGTAGTGCTTGCTCTATGCTTGCTAAGACATGGCGTGGGGTTTGTCAGCAACTGCTAACCCTTTGATAAATATGGTGCCGCGTGCAAGACTCGAACTTGCGACCCCCGCATTACGAATGCGATGCTCTACCAACTGAGCTAACGCGGCGACATTTGTCGGCAATCTTCGCGAATGTGGGACGTTTTTATGTCCTGCGCAAGAGCGGTCGCTCTTAATTTATGTTCCCTCAATCGCCGGGCGGTCGCGTCCGCTCCCTTGGCTGCCTCGCATAAGCTCGGGCGCGCGGGCGCGCTTGCCAGAAGCCGGAATTCGGCTTCTGGTTTGGAGCCATCTTCCCCGAACCTCGTCACCCCGGATCAAGTTCGGAGTAACGCCGGAGTGACGCCGGCGGGGTAGATGTCACGCCTTCTCGCCAGCGCCCGGCGGCAAGGTTGTCAAGCTGACGGCTTCGGGCGGGACAGCCTCGAGGTTGGTGATGGCGCTGCCGGCGATTTCGATGGCATCGCCGGCGGGCAGGGCGCTGACCCGCGGCGGGGTGCTCCAGGAGAGAGTGTCGAAGGTGCCGCAATTGGCGCATACCGCGCTCCAGTCGTCGGCCAACGCGCCGCAGCCGCTACACACCCAGCCGGGGTCGGGCTCGGCTTCACCGGCGCTGGCATACCAAGCGCGGGCCTCGGGCGTGTCGCCATTCTCCGCCTCCTCGAGCGCCGCCATCAGACGGCAGACGGTGGCGGTGGGTTTATCGCCACCGGCGGCCTGCAGGTGCCGCCGAGCCTCCCCCCACAGCTTTGCTTCCAGCGAGGCCCAACCGAGGGCGAGGTGACTTGCCGGATCGTCGGGCCAGACCTGCGCCAGCTTATCGACGGCCTTGAGCTGCTTCATCGCATCGCCAGCCGGGACGAGTGCGCCGTAGAGCCGGGACAGCGCCGGGTGCGGCGCTTGTTTCCAGGCTTCCTCGACGACCTTGCGGGCGCGGCGCTCCTCGCCCCCCGCCTGCAGCAGGTTTGCCAGGCGGATCGCTGCCGGGGCCAGTTCGGGAGCGTCGTCGAGGGCGCGGCGGGCGAGCTTGATGGCCTGGTGCCGGTCGTCCTCGGCCTCGGCCTGGCGGCTTTGTTCGAGCAGCACCACGGCGCGGCGACGTTTGCCTTCGTTCAACTCAAGCGTTTTGTGCTTGAGCGCATCCTTTATCGTACGTTCGGCCGCCGCCCAATGTCCGGCTTCGACCTCGAGTCCGAAGAGTTTTTCATGCACCCAGGGAACCTTGGGCCGCAGCGCCTCGGCCCGTTGGGCAAGGCGCATCGCGTTGTCTGTGTCGCCCTCCTGCTCGGCCAAAGTCAGCAAGCCACGAACACCAAGAAATTCAGTTCCCGGCGCTTCTAGAAGCCCGTTGAAGAAGCGCCGCGCGGCGGCATCGTCGCCATCGAGTTGGGCCGCCTGTGCCGCCAGAAGGTGGGTCAGCGATGGCTCGCGCAACAGCGCGTGGGCGCGCCGCGTTAGGCGCTTGGCTTCTTCGGCATCGCCTGCGGCGACGGCGACGAAACCGTTGGCCAGGGCGGTGTAGCCCTCGCGCAGGCGGCGCTGCGCGCGGGCCGTCCGGCTCACCTTCGAGACCGCCCAGAGGGAGCGCCACAGGCGGTAGAGCAGCGCCGATACGATCACCAGCACGCTGGCGGCACCGGCGAGGATGCCGACCGACGTGTCGATGCGATAGTTCTGCCAGACGATCGATACCTGCCCAGGGTTCTCGGCGAACCAGGCGGCTGCGCCGGCGACGATGACGAGCCCGGCAAAGGCAAAGAGCCCGCGGATGATCACGGCGCGGCTTTCGGCTTTGCCCCGGTTGGCGGCTTGGCCCCGGTTGGCGATTCGGTCCCGGTGGCTTTCTCGGGCGGCGGCTCGATCAGCCTCAGCGCCACGCGGTGCAGCGCCAGTACGGACTGCGCCGCCTCGATATGCGCATCAGCCGCCGCCAGCCATGGCATCGCAGCATTCCCCGCCGGCCCTTTGAGCCCTCTCAGTATCGCCGTCGCGCCGGCGACATCGCCGGTGGCGAGGCGTGCCTCCGCACGGGCGACCACCGCCTCGGCATCCTCGCCCTTCACCGCTGGCCCTATGCGCCGGACAATGACTACCGAGCGCGCGCGGGCCCAGGCGCGTGCGGCCCAACCGCCGTCTTTGGGGATGCGTCCGGCACGAACGATGGCAGGTGCCGCCAGGCTAAAACGGGCGACAAGAGTCCCTGCGGTCGGCACGCCCTTGCCGGCTCCCGCCGAAAGCCGCTGCAGCGGCTCAGTCAGGCGTGGATCCTTTCCGGCGAGGGCGGTGACGGTTTCCAGCTCGGACGAATATGCTCTTCCAGTGCGCACCGCTTCGCGGAGTTGGCCTATACCGGCGATAAGGGCCGCACCGCGGCCACCGGAGGCTGACACCTGCCGCTTTTCCAATTCGCCCAGCCGCCGGCTGAAAGCCTGGGCTGGCCCGGCGAAGCGTTTGCCGAGCGCATCCACCTGCCCGTCGATCGCCGCAAGGCGCTTGTCGAAGCCAGCGAGCGCGTCTGAAAGCTTTTCTATTTCCTTGGAAACGGTTGCTTGGACTGTGGCGAGTTCGTTCTTGAGTGCGGCCAACGCTTCCCTATTGTCAGGGTTGCTTTTGGCGGTGCCGGATTGCGCGCGCGACGCGAGCCTGTCGACCTGGGTCTTGAGCGCCGCCAGCCCAGCGCCAAGCGATCGCAGTTTCTCGCTCGGCGCGGTCGCCTTGATCCGGGCCGCCAGCTGGGCAAGTTCGGACTTAAACGCCGCGACCGCCCGCACCGCTTCGCCGCTGCTCTCTGCCTCAAGGCGCGCCTGTTTCTTGGCCAGCACGGCGATCTTTTCCTCAGCCGCCTGGCCCCGCGCCTCCGCTGCTTCGAGTCGTTTGCCCAAGCCGACCAGCGGCGCGAGCTTTGCTTCGGCGGCCCGCGCCCGGGCCTCCGCCGCTTCGAGGCGTTTACCCAGTCCGACCAGTGGCGCGAGTTTAGCTTCGGCGGCCCGCGCCTGGGCTACTGCATCGTCGGCTCGTTTGGCGATTACCGTGATGCGTTGGCTTAGTTCCGGCGATACCTCGGCAGGCGTTTGGCCGCGCATGAACCAGCCGGCATACCCGGCTCCGCCTGCGACGACAACGCCGACGAGACCGCCGATCAGCGCCGCGCGGGCGGACGAACGCGCCGGCTTGGTGCGCTCCTCGTAAGCCGACGATAGGTCCCGCGGCGGCTCCGCAACGATTTCTTCGACAGGTTCCAAAGGCTCAACGATTTCAGGCTCAATGATCTGCGGAGCAGCCTCTTCGACCTGCGGCGGTGGAGCAGGGTGTGCGCCCGCGCTCAAGTCGTCATCGGACAGGGTGAGCCCTTCGGCCTCGGCCGCGGCGAGGATCTGGGCGCGCCGGGCGGGCGGGATGGATCCCCGTTCCTTCCAGCCCTGAACCGTCGTCACGGCGATCCCCAGCTTCGCCGCCATGGGACGGATGCCGCCGAAGCGGGCGATGATCCGTTCGGCTTGATCCATGATGCATTTACCCCTATTTCGGGTTCGTCGGCCGGCTGGCGCTTTAATTCTCCCCCAACAGATCGAGGAGGCTTTGCAGCTCCGGCTTTCGTGCAACCCGTACGTCTCGCCAGCGTACGCTCGTGATCTCATTTCCCACCGCTTGGCTGAGGCAGTATGCGTACATTCCTGCGAGGGCGGCCTCATGCCCGGCGGCGAGTGCCAGTCTAACAAATGCCGCACCCGTACGGGGAGAAAAAAGAAGTACGCCGTCAAGCGTACGTACGCTCATAGCTTGCGCTGCCTCCGGCGGCAATTGCGAGGCCACCTCGGCGCGGTAGAGCACTTCGCGGCGCAGGGTGAAGCCGGCCCCTTCGAGCGCGCCCTTGAGATCGCCGGCGACATTGCTGCCGCTTGCTTGGATGAGCCCGCCATCAGCGGGGTCGAGACGGGTGGTTATCAGGCGCGCCAAATCGTCGACATCGCCGCCGGCGCTTTCGATACGCGCGAACCCGGCCTTGCGTGCCGCCTCGGCGGTTGCCGCACCAACCGTAAATACAGGTTGCGCGCGGTCTTCGATTGCCCGAGAGAAGGCGCGCACGCCGTTGGCGCTGGTGAAGAGAATCGCCTGGATGCCCGAAAGGTCGACTTCTGCGTCGGCATTCTGTTGAACCGTGAAGAGCGGCGCAATTACCGGCTCGATCCCGAGCTTGCGTAACTGCTCGGCCAAAGTTGCGGCGTCTTCGGCCGGCCTTGTAACGAGGAGGCGCATTAGGCGAAGAAGCCGGGGCCGCCCGCCGCGCGTAGCTCAATGCCGGCGTCGCGCCCTAGCGCTTCGGCATCGGCTATCGATCCCGTCCGCCGGGCGCGGTGGATGCTGACCCCGTCTGGCGTGGCGATCAGCGCGCTCAGCTCGAGCTGGTCGCCGGCCGCCCGCGCAAGGCCGGCAATAGGTGTGTGGCAAGACCCGTCGAGGGCGACCAACAGCGCGCGCTCGCAAGCAATTTCGCGGGCGCTCGGCGCATCCTCGAGGCCAGCCAGCAGCGCCATAACATCCTCGTCGCTCTCGCGGCACTCGATGCCGACGGCGCCTTGGGCCACTGCCGGCAGCATTTCTTCGATGGCGATGGCGCGGCTTTCGTAGCCCTCGCGGCCGAGCCGCCGCAGCCCGGCTAGGGCGAGAATCGTTGCATCGACGACACCGTCGGCCAGCTTGCGCAATCGAGTATCGACATTACCGCGAAACGGCGTGACCTCAAGATCAGGTCTCAGCGCCAATAGCTGGGCGCGACGGCGCAGGGAGGCGGTGCCGACCCGCGCGCCTTGCCGCAAATCGGCGAGGTGCATGGCGTCGCCGGCGATGAGCACGTCGCGCGGATCCTCGCGGGGCAAGATCGCGGCGATCCTCAGCCCCTTCGGCAGCACGGTCTCGACATCCTTCATTGAATGGACTGCCAGGTCGATGCGACTGTCCAACAAGGCTTCCTCGATCTCCTTGGTGAACAGACCCTTGCCGCCGATCTCGGCCAATGGGCGATCCTGGACCTTGTCGCCGGTGGTTGAGATGATCTTAATCTTGAGAGCACCCGGTTCGGCCAACTCGGGCCGCGCTGTCTTCAGCCGCCGAGCGACATCATCCGTTTGCACGCGGGCTAACGGGCTGCCTCGCGTGCCAATTGTCAGTTTCGCTGTCATCGAATGTGCTCTTAGCGTCTGGCGGGTGGCATGAAAAGAGGCTCGATGCCAAGTATGTCCTATCATGAACGTGGTAAAGGTCGCCGAGGCGGCGAGCGATGAGCACGAAACGAAAGAAGAAGAAAAAATCTAGGCGGCGCGCGCCACCACGGCCGCGCGATCCGTTCTGGCGTCTGCGCCGGATCCTCGGCGTACGCCGCGTTGGCAACCCCAAGGCTTACGACCGGGGCGAGGCGCGCGACGACGAGCGCAAGGCGCTTAGCGCCGATGAGTGATCGCGCACCCCCGATCGTCCTTGGCATCGAGACGAGCTGCGACGAAACCGCCGCCGCCATCGTCACAGGCGACCGGATTGTGCTGGCCGAGCCGGTGCTCTCGCAGATCGAGGAACATCAAGCCTATGGCGGAGTGGTGCCGGAGATCGCCGCGCGCGCCCACCTCGAACACCTGCCTGGTCTGATCGCCCGCGCCATAAGGGAAGCTGGGATCGTTTTCGACGCGCTCGATGCGGTCGCCGGCACCGGTGGGCCGGGCCTGATCGGCGGCGTCCATGTCGGGGTGATGACGGCGAAGGCGATCGCGTCGGTGCACGATCTACCCTTTCTGGCGATCAACCATCTCGAAGGGCACGCGCTGTCTGTGCGATTGGTCGACGAAGATGTGGCGTTTCCCTATCTTCTGCTGCTGGTATCAGGCGGGCATTGCCAGCTACTCAGCGTCGATGGGGTGGGGAGATATCGCCGTTTGGGGACCACACTCGACGACGCCGCCGGCGAATGTTTCGATAAGGTCGCCAAGATGCTGGGCCTGGGCTTTCCCGGTGGGCCGGCGGTCGAGCGGGCGGCCAAGACGGGGGACAGCGCGCGCTTCGAGTTGCCGCGCCCAATGCGGGGGCGCGCCGGCTGTGATTTTTCCTTCTCCGGGCTCAAGACAGCGGTACGGCTCGCTGGTGAAGCGCTGCCCCCGGGGGCACTCGGCGAGAAAGACGTCGCCGACCTCTGCGCCTCGTTCCAGGCGGCGGCGGTCGATGTGATGGCCGATCGTTGCGCCAATGCGATGAAGATGTTCGAGGCGAAAAGCGAGCGCCCCGCCTTCGTCGCCGCCGGCGGCGTCGCCGCCAATGCAGCGGTGCGCTTGCGGCTCGAAGAACTGGCCGGGGAGAACGGTTTTCGCTTCCTTGCCCCGCCGCCTCGACTTTGCACCGACAACGCGGCGATGATCGCCTGGGCCGGCATCGAGCGGCTGAAGCTGGGCCTGACCGACAGCCTCGACTTCAAACCCCGTCCGCGCTGGCCGCTGGATGCGGCGGCGGGATAGCGCCTATTTCCATTGATTTGATCCGGCGTCATACTACACCCGCGGCTAGCCACCCACGGGATCGTAAGCTCATGGGTGGCCGGGCTGGGGTGTGGGCCGGTGACGCCAACATTACCAAAAGCCTCTAGCGCGCGTCCTTCACACACCTGAAGCCGACCATATCGAGACCGATATTGGGCGGGTTCCAGTGGCGCTTGCTGACCCGCAGGCAGTAGGCGCGGTTGCCCCGGCCGCCGCCGCGCAAGGAGACGTCGTTGGGCCGGCCGGGGAAGGGGCTGGCGGTCCACTCCCAGACGTTGCCGGCCATGTCGAGCACGCCATAGGGCGAAGCGCCGGCTGGGAACCGGCCGACCGGGGCGGTGCGGGCGTAGCCGTCGGAAGCGTCGAGCTTGCAACAGCGCATCGAGCCGAAATTGCCCTTGCGCACACCCGCTTGGCGCGGTGCCTCAAAGCCCCAGGGCCAACGCCGGCCGTCGGTGCCGCGGGCGGCGAATTCCCATTCCGCCTCGCGCGGCAGGCGCATGGCGTAGTATCGGCAGAAGGCAGCCGCGTCGCGGGCCGAGGTTTGCAGGACGGGATGATCGCCCTTGCCGGCGATCGAGCTGGCGGCCCCGTGCGGGTGTCGCCAGTCGGCGCCCAGAATGCGGTGCCACTTATCGGTCCACACATGGCCTTCATTGTTCTTCTCGACGTCGGTGACGTAACCGGTGGCTTTGACGAAAGCGGCGAACTGCGCGTTCGTGACCTCGAATTTCATGATCGCGAAGGGTTTTACCGATACCTGCTTGGGCGCTTCGTTGGCGTTGCCCTGGGCATCGCCCATCACGAAGCTGCCGCCGGGGATCGGGATCATTTCGAAGCCCCGGGTGGAGCGAGGCCGCTCCGCTGCCTGGGCGCCGACAGTGCAAATAATCAAGACTATGAAAATGATCGAGCGCATGGGGGTATTCTTGGCCCGCCGCGGTCTCTCCGGCAAGCGGCGCGCTTGCCCTTCACGCATAATTGATGGCAAAGCTGCTCGCCATGAAACGCATCGCCGTCATCGGCGCTGGCGCCTGGGGCACGGCGCTGGCAAACATCGCCGCCCGCGCCGGACGCGAGGTGGTGTTGTGGGCACGCGAGGCGCAGGTCGTGGCGGGCATCAACGAGGACCACGAAAACGCGTTGTTCCTGCCTGGGGTGACGCTCGATGCCGCGATCTCCGCGACCGGCGATCTGGGCGAGGCCACTGCCGGCGCCGACGCGCTGCTGTTGGTGGCCCCGGCCCAGCACACCCGCGCGGTAGCTAGCGCTTTGGCCGTGCATATCGACGCGGCGGTCCCGGTGGTCATTTGCGCGAAGGGCATCGAAGAGGGAACCGGCGCACTATTGAGCGAGGTTCTGGAGACCGCGCTGCCCGGACGCTTGCTGGCGGTGCTTTCGGGACCGACCTTTGCGGCCGAGGTCGCGGCCGGCCTGCCCACCGCAATCACCTTGGCGAGTAACGATCGAGCCCTCGGGAAACGACTCATGGCGTCGATCGGCGGCCGGCATTTTCGGCCCTACTGGTCGCCCGATATCATCGGCGCGCAAATCGGCGGCGCGGTCAAGAACGTGTTGGCGATTGCCTGCGGCATCGTCGCCGGGCAGGGGCTGGGGGACAATGCGCGGGCCGCGCTCATTACGCGGGGCTTGGCCGAAATGGTGCGGCTGGGGGTGGCCAAGGGGGCCAAGACCGAAACGCTGTTTGGATTGTCTGGGCTCGGCGATCTGACGCTGACCTGCAACAGCGAGCAGTCGCGCAACTTCTCGCTCGGCGCTGCACTGGGGCGGGGCGAAGCATTGGCCGACATTCTGGGCGCCCGGCGTTCGGTCGCCGAGGGGGTGTATACAGCAGCCTCGGTGACCGCGCTGGCCGAAAGGCTCGGTGTCGAAATGCCGATCTGCGCCGGGGTCAACACAACCCTCCACCAGGGCGCGGCGGTCGGCGAGGCCATCGAGGCGCTCCTGACGAGGCCCTTCCGGGCCGAGGGCTAGATCGAGTAATTCACCACAGAGACACAGAGGGGTTGCCGTCATTTCCGCCTTCGCGGGAATGACGATCGAGGGTGATGTTCGCTGATTTATTTTAGGTGCAGCGTAAGACCATTCTGAAATTCCGCCCTCGCCCAGGCACGGTCAACCGATCATTCATCCTGGTATATTCTCTCGTGCCTCTGTGTCTCTGTGGTGATAAACAGGCCAACTTGAAAGTAACAAGGTGAAACAAGTCATGGCGTATTGGCTGGTCAAATCCGAGCCCGGGGCGTGGTCGTGGGACGATCACGTTCGCGACGGGACGGCCGAATGGGATGGCGTGCGCAACCATCAGGCCAACAACAATATGAAGGCGATGCGGACCGGCGACCGCGTTTTCTTCTATCACTCGGTCAACGAAAAGCAGATCGTCGGCATCGTCGAAGTGACGCGCGAGCACTATCCCGATCCCACCGACGCCTCGGGCAAGTTCGGCATGGTCGATTTCAAGGCGTTGATGCCTGTCGAACGCCCGGTCACGCTCGCCGAAGTCAAAGCCGAGCCGGGCCTCGAGAACATTCCCCTTGTCCGCCACTCAAGGCTGTCGGTGATGCCGGTCAGCGCGGATGAGTGGCGCATCATCTGCCGCATGGCGGGAACCAAAGCGTGAGTGGAGCCGGTGCGTCGGCGCCTGCAGTCCCGCTGCTATCTTATCTCGCCCCTGTCTTGTCTCGCCCAGGCGAATTGCCGATACTCCGTCCCTCACCGGGCACAACGCTCTAATCAAGGAGTTCCGGGGTTAAAGAGTTCCGGCGTAAGGACTGATCAACGAGCGCGATAGGGGGGAGTTCAGATGTTCGAGCAACACGATGTCCATCCAGTATCGGATGAGTGGGCCAAGAAAGCCTGGATCGACAACCAGACCTATCTCAAGGAATACGAGCGCTCGATCAAGGATCCCAACGGGTTCTGGGGCGATCAGGCAAAGCGCCTCGACTGGTTCAAGGCGCCGACCAGGATCAAGGACACCAGCTTTGGCCCCGGCGAAGTGTTTATCAAATGGTTCGAGGACGGCACGCTCAACGCGGCCCATAACTGCCTCGACCGGCATCTCGAAAAGCGCGGCGATCAGACCGCCATTATTTGGGAAGGGGACGATCCCAAAGAAGACAAGAACATCACCTACCGCGAACTGCACCGCGAGGTCTGCAGGCTGGCCAACGGACTGAAGTCGCGCGGCATCACCAAGGGCGACGTCGTCACCATCTACATGCCGATGATCCCCGAGGCTGCGATCGCCATGCTGGCCTGCGCGAGGATAGGCGCGATCCATTCGGTGGTCTTCGGCGGCTTTTCGCCCGATTCTCTTGCCGGACGCATCCAGGATTGCGAATCGAACTGCATCATCACTTCCGACGAAGGCGTGCGCGGCGGCAAGTCGATCCCGCTGAAGGCCAATACCGACGCCGCCCTGGCCAACTGCCCGACGATCGAGACCTGCATCGTCTTCAGGCGCACCGGCGGCGCCATCGATTGGAACGACGAGCGCGACGTGTGGTGGCACGACCTTGTCGACAACCAGCCGGCCGATTGCCCGGCCGAGGTAATGGACGCCGAGGATCCGCTGTTCATCCTCTACACTTCTGGGTCCACGGGGAAGCCGAAGGGGGTCATGCACACCACCGGCGGCTACATGGTCTATACCAGCCTCACCCACCAATACGTTTTCGACTACCACGACGGCGATGTTTTCTGGTGCACCGCCGATGTCGGCTGGGTCACCGGTCATAGCTATATTGTCTACGGACCCCTGGCCAACGGGGCGGTCACCCTGATGTTCGAGGGGGTGCCGAACTATCCCGACGCCTCGCGATTCTGGCAGGTTTGCGACAAGCACAAGGTTAACATCTTCTACACCGCGCCGACCGCTATCAGGGCGCTGATGCGCGAAGGCGACGGTCCGGTCACGAAGACCGACCGCGGCTCCCTCCGGCTTCTCGGCACGGTCGGCGAGCCGATCAATCCCGAGGCCTGGGAATGGTACTTCCAGGTAATCGGCGAGAAGCGCTGCCCGATCGTCGATACCTGGTGGCAGACCGAAACGGGCGGCATCATGATTACCCCGCTGCCCGGCGCGACCAAGCTCAAACCGGGATCGGCGACCCGGCCCTTCTTCGGCGTCAAGCCGATGCTGGTCGATGCAGACGGCAAGACCATCGAGGGCGCAGGTTCGGGCAATCTGTGCCTCACCGATGCCTGGCCGGGGATGATGCGCTCGCTGTACCGCGATCACGACCGCTTCGTCGAGACCTACTTCTCGACCTACAAGGGCAAGTACTTCACCGGCGACGGGTGCCGCCGCGATGAGGACGGTTATTACTGGATCACCGGCCGGGTGGACGACGTGATCAACGTCTCGGGCCACCGCATGGGCACGGCCGAGGTCGAGAGCGCGTTGGTCGCCCACGATAAGGTTGCTGAGGCCGCCGTTGTCGGCTACCCGCACGAAATCAAAGGCCAAGGTATCTACGCCTACGTCACACTTAACGCCAACGAAGTTCCATCGGACGAGTTGCGCGGCGATCTCGTCAAATGGGTCCGCAAGGAAATCGGTCCGATCGCCCAGCCCGACCTCATACAGTGGGCGCCGGGCCTGCCCAAAACCCGTTCAGGTAAGATCATGCGGCGGATCTTACGCAAGATCGCCGAGGACGATTTCGCCAATCTCGGCGACACATCGACGCTTGCCGATCCCACCGTCGTCGAGGATCTGGTCGAGAACCG
>JAPULJ010000102.1 GCA_027295145.1 Alphaproteobacteria bacterium
CACCCCGCAAATGCCTCCAATTCCAATCCCCGGTCGAAGCCTTCCTCGCAGAGCTTGGCAACGATATCGAAATCCGCTTCAATGGCCGTGTTGCACTTCGCGGATGAATCCACCACCCGCTAGGTGTGGAGCCTCAATTAAACCTCTCGTGGCATGTAACAGATGATGGATCTCTTTGAGCCGGTTCACGGCTGCATCGTACCCGACAAACTGACGCTCTTCTCCCCGGTCAGGGACAAAATGTTCTTTCTTCCCGCCTTCTTGGCGCATTATCGAAAACTCGGAGTCGAGCAGTTCTGCTTCATAAACGACAACTCCAGCGACGGCAGTTTCGAGTACATGGCGAGGCAGGACGATTGCGTTGTCTTCCGGTCAGGCTATAGCTACGGCGACCAAATTCGCTCGGGGATAGGAAAGAAGAAGCTTAAACGTGCCGGCACTGTCTGGAAACGCGAGTTCCCGCTGCGGTATCTCGGCGGGCAGTGGGCGCTTTATCTCGATCTTGACGAGTTTCTGCATCTGCCACCGGGTTTCGCGACGATTTCGGCGCTGATCGAGCGCATCGAAGCCACCGACACGCATTCGGCCCCTGCTGTCATGGTGGACTTCTACCCCGAGTGGCCCGCGGATCTGGCTGAAGATGTTGACGCAAAGACCTTCGAGGACCTTGTCGTGAAATACCCCTATTTCGATGCCGAGCCGCATATCGATTGGCCTGCGGGCGAGAAACGGCCAACGGAGATTTATCAGGGCGCGGTGACCCGGCTTTTTCAAACGCATGGAATCTTAGCACAACATCCTGCTGCGCGATGGCTGCCGGGCGCGCTCAAGAAGATCTTCCCGGTGCCACGCCGGTCGAACAGCACTGTTTTCAAGGTTCCGCTCGTGAAGTGGAAGGACGGCGTGTGCTACGAAGGGTCTCATCGGCTCAATGTTCCCCCTAATACCGACATCCTGCTGCCAATCGCGCATTTCAAGCTGACCCACGATCTGGTGCGCAAGATCGACGACGCGCTGGCGACGCGGGCCTATCATGCCAGAAGTGTGAGATATTTGGGGCTCAAACAGCTGCTCGACACGATGACCCGGTCCGGGGGCAGCTTTCTTGGACCGCACTCGCGGAGATACGCCGGCAGCGAAGCCTTCACGGAGTGCGGGCTTGCAAAGTGCGATCTTTAGCCGACCGCGCATGAACGTCTGAGTTGGGTCAAAAGTACGCGTTCGCTGCGGCTCGGATTCAGGTCTGGTTACCGGCGATGAACCGACATTCGGGCACGAAGGTCCGATATGGGGCGCTGAGCAGACCTAGTTCAAGCGGGCGCTGAACTTCGGTTTCGTGCCAGAAGGCGACATTGAGCGCGCACCCTTCGCGTATGGTCGATGCGGTCACTGTTGTTGGTGCCATGTCTGCCAAAGGAGAGGTGGAACAGCGCAGGCTTGCCAGCGATGGCGTGAAACTGGGTCATGATAGGAAAAAGCGCCTTACCAATAAGATAACGGCACACTTTCATGAGGGTGCTGGATTCACATTTCAAGTGCGACACCGAGGTTGAGGGCGAATGCCTCGATCGGGGTTCTGTAGCGCAGGCATTTTCGAGGCGTTGAGTTGAGGTTCCAGATCACGTCGTCGATGTCGTCATCGGTGTAATCTCCGAGGTTGGTCTTGCGGGCCAGGCGGATGGCGGCCAATCTGTTTGCCATCGAATAGTGTGCCGGGCACAACCGAAGGGTTGTCGCGATCATGCGTCGGCGTTACCTGTTGATTGCGGGGTTGGGCGCCCTTGCCGAACGGGTGGACCCCGCCTCGGTAGCGCCAGGATGAGGACGAACTACATGGCTTCGGGCAGAAGGACGATGGTGTTACCGATCGAGATCATCGCGCGCGGGTTCGACGGAAAACTGCTGCTCGCGCTGTGTGCCCGCGAGCGCGGCTGGGATGTTCTGATCGGCAATATGGCGGTGCTCATCGACATGCTGCCCCATCTGCCGCCAAGCGTCTACTTCGGCAATAGCGCGCGGTCGTTGAACGCCGCTCTCTTTGCCCGGCTCCAAGCGCTTGGCCACGAGGTGGTGGTGCTGGACGAGGAGGCCCTGGTCCGGCAGTCGGACAGCATCTACCTGATGAAGCACGAAAAGGACGCGTTGAAAAATGTCGACCTGGTTCTGACCTGGGGCGCCGACAACACCGCTCTGTGGCAGGACTCGGACCTTCTGGACGGCATTCCCGCCGATCCGGTCGGCAATCCGCGGATCGACATGCTCCGGCCCCAGCAGCGGCCGTTCCATGAACCGGAGATCGGCGCAATCCGGGAGCGTTTCGGGGACTATGTGCTGTTCAACAGCAACTTCGCGACGGTCAAGAACGTGATAAGGAGGAGCAAACCCTTCAGAATGGCCAGCTGGGTTCCCGGAGAGGAGGCGGCAAGGGAGGTGACCGGCTTGCTGACACATAAACGGAACCTTTACGAACGCTTCCAAACCCTCCTGCCCCAGGTCGCTGCCGCCATCGCGCCCCGGCATCTGGTGATCCGGCCGCACCCGACCGAAGACCACGCGATCTGGCGCGAGCTGGCGTCGGCCCTTCCCAATGTCAGTGTGATATTCGAGGGCAGCGTCGTGCCGTGGATTGCCGGCGCCCGGGTGCTGATCCACAACGGCTGCACCAGCGCGGTCGAGGCTGCCGTCGAGGGCACGGCCGTGCTGACCTACCGGCCGGTGACCTCCGCGCGCTATGACAACCCGCTGCCCAACGCGGTCGGCACCGAGTGCTTCAGCGACGAGGCGCTATTGGAGGCGCTCGCCCGGGTGCTGGAGAGCGAACCGCCGCCGTTGACCGAAAGCCAGCAAGCGCTGCTCGCCCGTCATATCACCTTCGGTGACACGGGCCTGTGTTGCGACGCGATCATGGAGGCGATCGAACGCCGCTCGATCGGCCAGGCGCGCGAGCACCGGACGCCGGTTGGCGTGTGGTTGAAGATTTACGCCGAAAACCAGCGGCGTCGGTTCAAGCAGCGGATCAAACGCTTCTCGTCCAGGGGGAAGGCCAGGGCTGCCTATCGGGCGCACATATTTCCGGGCCTGACGGCGGAAATTGCGAATGAGAAAATTCTGCGATTTCAAGGGACCTTGTCCCGATTTGGCGGCCTCCGCGCCCGCGAGATGCGCCGGGATGTTCTCGAAATCGTCGGGTGACGCAGGGTTTGCAGGACATAAAGAACAGTTATACGAGGGGACGCCCCCGCGCATCTCCACCGCCAGCGCCAGCGCATGCCCCGGCGGGCCGGGGACCCTACCGCTCTTGTGAAGTGGTATGCGACAATCAGGAAAAAGACTGCCTAGAAAGCCTAAGCCGATGTTTTGGAACAAGGAAAAGAGTGACGCTGCTACTATGAGCGCCGAGGGGGAACGTTCTGGGCTGGAGGTCACGTTCAAACCCGGCGGTGGTTTTGATAAAAATGGTTGTCTCATTCAAAGTGGCAGCGATGACGAATACGAAAAACAAAGTTTGATTACGCTCGAATTAGAAGTAATTAACCTGAAATACAACATATCGTGGGGATTGGAAGAACGCCTCAACGATAGTGATGAAATACAGACGCAGGACGTAGCCCGCGAATTTTTCACTGGTACCGGCTCTATTCAGAGAAGCCGCTGGGGGAATTTTGCTTTGTCAATGTTTGGTTCTGAACGGCGCTTCACCTCCCTCGAAGTAGTAATTCGCAAAGCACCTGCGAAGAGTTGCTATGTGATCCCCTTCAAGGAGCAGAATGATATGGATTTGCAATGGGACGAGCATTTTGTTGCTGAGATTTGCCTAGACGACGTTGCCTTTTCGGAATTTCGGGATACCCTAATGACTTACGAAGATTGTCGAGTGCTCGTTACTACGAAGTTGGATGGAATGAAGGGAGTTTTTACTACTTGGTCGCCCAGCATCTCAGAAGGCCGACTTCTCAAATTTCTTGACCAGAAAACGGATGTGACCAACCACGACGAGTTACCGGAACACTTTGATTGCGTTACTGCTGCGGGTGGGGTGAGTGAATTTTCCGTTTCAATTTCATTCGACCGAAACGTTATCCACACCGACAACGAAGCCTAAGACAAAGGTGTGCCCCAATCGAGCTAGCATTTTCCTAAACGTCTCCGAGGGCGCGTTGAAGGACGGGGCGGCACGCACGATCCCGGCCAAAGCGACAATCGCGTTCATGAAGTTTTCTAGTCCGATCCGGTCGTCTCTAGGGTCGCAGAGGTGCCCGTAAACGGCGGAAAGCCCATGATTTCTCGAAGA
>JAPULJ010000103.1 GCA_027295145.1 Alphaproteobacteria bacterium
ACGTGGATAGCGACAACGTGGCGCTCCACGGCTACGACACCGTCGCCTATTTCACCGAAGGCAAGCCGATGAAAGGCTCCGCCGAGTTCGAGAAAGTCTGGCAGGATGCCCGCTGGCAATTCGCCAGCGCCACCAACCGCGACCTGTTCAAAGCGAATCCGGACCGCTATGCCCCGCAGTACGGCGGCTATTGCTCGGGAGGTTTGTCCGTCGGCGAATTTGCCGATGTCGATCCCAGCGCATGGACCATCGTCGATGGCAAACTGTATCTGACCAAGAACAAAGATCTCCGCGATGCCTGGCGGAAGGCGCCAGAGGCGCATGTCGCAAACGCCAACTACAATTGGGATAACAACCGAGACAAACTTCGGGACAATTATTAAGCGCTGTGGTGGCCGCCGATTGCCGTAACACGCAAGCTGGAAACGCTGTTCGATCGACTAGACCCGGAGATCGCCGGGGCGTGGCCGCATGCAACCGGCATCGGGGTCGTTGCACCACAAAGTGACCAAAACAGGCAATAACGAAAGGAGATCAACCATGAACCCCTCAAATTCGCTAACGTCCCGTCCGGCCTATTTCGTTTACGGGGTTATCGTGATCGCGGTGGCTGTGATCGTCGGCGCAATGTTTGTCTCGCCGCTGCTCTCGGAAAAGCGGCAGTTCGCCGACTATAACGTGGATAGCGAAAAAGTGGCAATCCACGGCTACGACACCGTCGCCTATTTCACCGAAGGCAAGCCGATGAAAGGCTCCGCCGATTTCGAGCAAGTCTGGCAGGATACCCGCTGGCAGTTTGCCAGCGGCACCAATCGCGACTTGTTCACCGCCAATCCGGACCGCTATGCGCCACAATATGGCGGCTATTGCGCGTTGGGTCTTTCGGCTGGCGAGTATGCCGACATCGATCCGAATGCCTGGACCATCGTCGATGGAAAACTCTACCTGAACAGGACATTGGAGTATCGAGTGGCTTGGCGGAAGGGACCGGAAGCCTACTTTGCCACCGCTGATTACAATTGGAACAACAATCGAGATAAGCTCCGGGACGCATATTAAACACGCCCCAAACCGCCGATCTCAAGTGCGAAGGGCTTCTATGCCGCTTCTTGGAAGTCGTATAAACGTGACCGACGACCACAAATCTCATCGGGGAAACCGGCGGGCGGGTAATTGCATACCCGCCCGCCGGCGCATCCCGCCGTGCGGCACCGGTCGTCAACCCCGCCTAATTGAGTCCTGCCTTGCGCAGCCCTTCGGTGACCCGTGCGGCATCTGCCGAATCGCGGAATAGAAAAAGATCGTTTCCCCCCTTGAAAAATGGATCGAGCCGACGAACCATTTCCGCTGCACGTGTCGCCTCTTTGGCACGGTCCATTTGCGCGTATGTCGCGGCCAACATTAGGTAATCCCAAACCTGGTCGGGCCTTCGCCCAACGTTCCGTTCCAGCACCGCTACAGCCTCCGGATACCGTTCCCTGAGGTAATAGGCGAGGCCGAGGTGCCAGATCGTCGTGGGATCCATGTTGGGATCAAAGCGCAACGCGGTCTCCAACGCGAGAATGGCGCCCTCGGTGCGGCTCGACCAGACCAATGCATTGCCTTGCGCCGCGTAGCCTCGCGCGTCGTTGGGATTGAGGGCGATTACACGCTCCGCCTCGACGAGCGCGAGATCAAACTGCCGACGAGTGATAAATATATGGGTCAACAGTAAGTGAGCGTCGATGTTGGATCCGTCTAACGACACTGCATTCAAGGCGCCTTCATGAGCCCCATCCATCGCTTTCTGCGGCGTTCCCGTCCAACCGTAGAGCACCGAATAGAGAAATGTCCAACCGATGCCGGCGTAGGCCGAAGCGTAGCTCGGATCGAGTTCGACCGCTTGCTTGAACAGTTTCCGTGCCTCGAAAGTTTCCGCGCGGCCCTGCCGCCTGAGAAGCGCCCTGCCCCGCAGCGCGTAGTCGTAGGCTTTAAGGTCGTCCGTCGGCTTGGCAAACGCGCGCTTCTGTTCGATCTCTGTCAAGCGGACTGCCAGGGTGCGGACGATATTGCGGGTGATCTTCTCCTGCAGGTCGAAGATATCGGCAACCGCGTCGTCATAACGCTCGGCCCAGAGTTGTTGACCGTTTTCGCCGTCGGTGAGCTGGGCGTTGATCCTCACGCGCTCGCCGAGCCTCTGCACGCTGCCGTCCAAGATGTAGCGCACGCCCAATTCCCGGCTCACCTCTGCGACATTAACGGCCTTCCCTTTGTAGGCGAAGACCGAGTTGCTGGAGATCACGAACAGATCGTGAAATTTCGAGAGGTCGGTGATGATGTCGATGGTGATGCCGTCGCTGAAATACTCCTGCTCGGGGTCGCGGCTCAAATTCGCAAACGGCAGCACGGCAATCGAGGATTTTGCCGTCATCGGCGACGCCCGGAATATCGGCTCCGACACCCAGGGCTGCTGCCAAACTGCGGCGCCTGCGACAACCGCGACCACCGCCGCGGCCAACGCCATGCGTCTCAACAATTTTCTCGTGCTCGCCTTGCGCAAGGCCCCGCTGCCCGCATCCGGGCCGGTCAAGACCCGATAGACCCGCACAGGTTCAGGGATATTCTTCAGTTCCTGGTCGCCGAGGTCGTCGATGCCGACGTCGATCTTGCCCCGAATGTCGCCGTACACCCGGTCCGAGATGCAGATGCCGCCGGGCGTCGCGCGTTCCTGCAGGCGGGCGGCGACGTTCACGCCATCGCCGTAGATATCGTCGCCATCGATGATGACGTCGCCTTGATTGATGCCGATCCGGTAGACGATCCGCTGGTCCGCCGGCAGCTCTGCATTGCGCGCCGCCGTGGCGCGCTGAAT
>JAPULJ010000104.1 GCA_027295145.1 Alphaproteobacteria bacterium
CCGGGGCTGAACTGTCGCCTCACTCGAAAGGGCAGGGGGGCCTGGCCGGGATTCGGCCAAGGCCCTGAAATAATTGGCTCCGTGGGCAGGACGCGAACTTGCAACAAGGTGGTTCGCAATCACCGTGTTATGAGACATAAACCGGCGGGTTACGGCCATTTTTCTCCCGTTTGGCCAAAGCTTCTCTCGTTTCGGCCAAAGAGGCGCAAAAAAGGTGCAGAAATTGCCGACAAACCGCTCGTCACCCTGGACACAGAAGCCCGTTGGCGGCTGGCCCATGAACGGCATCGGTGGATCTTGTAGCGGGCCACGAAGCGCAAGGCACCTCGCCGGCAGAAGTCACCGTCAGCGCCGTTAGAGAAGGTGCCCAGCAGCATCGCTGACTGGCTCAGCTCGATCGGCTTTCCGAGCAATTTCTGGATTTCATCGCGAATCCGGACAGCTACAGGATTCGGGCCGCAGGACGTGTCAGACAAAAGTCGGAATGGGTCCCATCGTCGCCCGGATCCGAGAATTCCGATCTGTCGAGATAGGTTCAATTATTTGGTATAAATACAGAAACTTAGATCGTGAAATTAATCTAAATCATCAAAAAATCGTCGAGGAAATTCAAATTGATTTAACTGCGACCCAGACGGCCATTCGGGCCGGTTACAGCGCGAAGACGGCCTATTCGCATGGCGAAGCGCCTGTTGAAGCATGTTGAAGTCGCAGCGGCTATCCAGGCGGCGAAGGTCGGGATCCGCGAGCGCAGCGAGGTCACGGTCGATGATATCGTCGCCGGCCTGCTCGCCGTGGCTACGGACAAAGAAGATGGCACGCTCAGCTCGCGGGCGGCGGCGTGGTCGCACCTTGCCTAGCACCTCGGGATGGATCGGAAAGACACTGCGATGACGATCGGCCGGGCTCCCGCCGAGGACATGGCACCGGTCGAGCTTGCCAAAGAGCTGGACCGGGCCCAAGCCGAGCTGGCGGCGCTCGATCGTGGCTGGGGTAGGCCCGCGCAGGCGGTCGCGGGCGAGCCGGCGGCCCGGTGCGGATCGCAGTCGGCACGGGCGTACCCGAAAGGGAAGGGACGTGGCGCAGGACGGGCGGCAGCTATTCAGATGGGAAGCGATAGTATGACCACTGCCATCACCTCCACCACCACTGCAACCACCGTCCATGTGATATATATGGTTCTAATTTTTTCAGGTCGGAAGCGATAGCATGCACCTACCAACAGGGCTACCGCTGCTGACACGAGCCACGGCAGGGCGGCGAAGCTCATCGCTAAGGGGACGCTCTTACGAGCAATGAGGACAATCGCCACAAGCGCCACATACAGCCCGAGTGCCCAATACAATTGTTGTTTTCGCGAGAGCAGTTCCGTTTTCCTTTTTTCACGGTGCCGCGCCACCATTTATATGATCATAGATTAAGCCCTCGCGCGAGTCCGGTGCTTGCCGAACTCCTGCAACAACTCGGGATCGTGGGCCTCGTGGCCGGGCGCCGGCAGCGTCCGCCGCACGGCGTACAGCGTTGAAGCGGAATGCCCGGCCGCCTGTCTGCCTGCCGGCGTGCGGTCGCATGACGCGGTAGAGCCAGCGTGCCGTGCCGCTGGCGATCTCGAAGTAGGCGGGCGAGGTCGATTGGACCGGCCGAAATTCCGAGTGCGGCGATACCATGGCGCGGAGCTACCTGTTCGAGGCCGCCGGCATGCCGCTCACACGGGCGCCACAGTTGTGCAAGCTGAAAGCTTGGGGCCACAGGCTGTGGAAATGCATCGGCTTCAAGAATTCCAAGATCGCCGTGGCCCGGAAGCCGCCGGTTATTCTCCGCCGCAAGTGACGCGATGAAACCGACTTTATTTGGCCGAACAAGGCGGCTTGGATGCAGCAATCTCCGAGATTTCCGCAAGAGCGGAAGTGATGTCCCTATCGGGGCTGTGGCGCCGGCGGGATCGACCGAGGTTTCGCGATACCTCATCGAGGCAAGCGCGTTATCAAAATCGGCCCGCCAATATCCTTTAACGCCATCATGCAGAGGACCGAGCCCTTATACCAATGAGCGCTGATAATGACCCATAGAGATCGCCTGGGCGATCCGACGGGCCAATGGGCGGGCAGGAGGGGAGCCGCAGGCGATGTGGGACATCGGCAAGGCTTCCCGACGCCGCAAGGGAGCCCACTGCCGGCTCGCCCAGGCGATCTCTATGGGTCATTATCAGCGCTCATTGGTATTACTGCGGAAAGAGCAATGAACCCGATTGGTGCATCAATGGAGAGCTATGCATTCGATCCCGGAGTTAGAGAACTCTCTCGGCGAATAAGAGGCCGTCCGGTCCACCGATCCGATAAACGGTGAGATTTTTTGGATATTTCGCCGAGCCGCTGGCGCAACGGAGTAAAACCACCGCTGAAACTCATCTGCCAGATGAGCCGGAGCCTCCGTTGATTCTCCCAGCCTTCGGTCTCAATTCAATTGACGACGGACGCTAAAGACCTCGTCCCTACCTACAAATCGATCTTCTCGATGACGCGCTTTAGCGGACATGACTTTTCGTCCAGTATCCGAATAACCTCTATCATGTTGTTGTTTTCTTGACATTTTCTCCCAAGAATGACACAAAACTCGTCGCCAGAATCTTCGATCTCACAAAAAAAGCTGGCTATTCGAGAAACCTTCCTGAGCTGTTCGTACACCGTGTCTAGGTTGCGGGGAACATCCTGTTTTGCCGAGCCGGATAGCTCGCGCTCGGCTTTGGCGCAACCTTTGATCCCGCCTTCTGTTGCCTTGATGAAGCTGACGATGGTGCTTGGCGAATGATCCATCCGCTTGGCATAGCTGATACACGCAGCATACTCGGACAGCCTGGAGCGGTCGTAATCCTTACCGAACACCAACTTGAGAACCGGTGTATAAGGCGCCCGTTTTTGAACTTTTATGCCAGCATTTTCGCATAACACCTTGTATTCAGGATATATATTTTGGGTCAATTCCCAAAGTTCGTAGGCTTTCCTCAAGACATTGTATAACTGCTCGGTTGAACGCGCGGTTGCGGCTTCGAATGTACGAGCCAAGGATCGACATTCTTCGAGCACCTGGACAAATTGGCCATCTTCCTGCTTGTCGTCTTGCCGCCCGATGTGGGGCGATCCCGAGTCACGGTCTATCGGAACCACGGAAAATGTTTTACCGCAAAGCTTTTCGTTGGGCACTCCGACACAAAGGATCGAGTGTAGATTTTTTCCATCCTTACTAAAGGGAAGCAGAATGACGTTCAGGGGCAGTGCCGAGCCCTCGCAATTAGCGTCGAATGCAATCGGAGCCTCATCCGCCACCACGTCATGATACTTTGTGGCGATCTGGGAGATAAGTGAGCCGGGTTCTAGCTCTGAAATGAGCGAGCCTACCGGATTCTCGTCAACGCCTTTGCAGTACATACGGCCGGCATAGGAGACCGTCGGTTCCGAATCGTGGCGGCGTAGGTCGAGTAAGATCACACTATCCCCGAATTGCTTGCAAAGATTCGCAGTGTGCGTGCCCAACACGGGAAACCGCTGACCACGACGCATATCTTCCCATGACTGCCATAAATCGACTATTTCCGTCCCCATGGTATCGCTGCCAGCTCGTTTCGGACTTGCACCGTCCCATTGGATGTCTGGTTCTGAAATGTGCTGTTGGTAATGACCAGGCTGACCGGATTCGAGTATCTGAGTATGGGATCTCACTGTACGTTCTCCTATTGCAGTAACGCGCGGTGATGAAGGCAGCGCTTAGACCAATGGACACGTCATTCTCGAAGGTTTGACACTGCTCTAGTTAATAATTTGTGACTGATTGCAATTTTTTAACTCACGCCTGTTTCTTCGCGTCGGGAAGCCTATATGCGACGGTTAGAGGAAATCTCTCGACCGATAATGGCGGCGCGGGAGTTAAGCCTTGCGCCCTAGGCCGGCAACGACACCGCCTCAATTACACGAACCCACAGCGCTACGCTGCCGACCTGGAGCGGCGCCTTGACAAGGTGATGGCCTGCCAACCCAGCCGCCCCGACTGAAAGCGCCCGTGCTTCTTGGTATTACTGGTGGCTACTCCGGGAAATCATGCCGAGACGGAATTGGAGATGAACCGGGGCAGCGGGGCAACGTCCGGGACGCCGGAAACGTCGAGGTGGTCGCCGGGTGACGCGACCGGTCTTAACAATCTACTCGCTGAGTTAAGGCTTTCGTTACCGCAACACGTTATAAGCGGTCACAATCGTACCTATCGGGGCTACACGAATTGAAAGATATGGATCGTCTTCATCTCGGTCGTTGGAACCACGCGCGCTCACTAAAGGCATCCTTCATCGCGTTCGTCGTCGTTTGCCTCTTTGGTGTCGCGGCGACCATGCAGCAAAGTCACGCCGGGCCCCCATTCGCCGACGGACACCTGATTTTGGACATGTGCTCATCCCAGGGCTCATACTTCGGCAAGGGATATTGCATGGGTTATTTAGCAGGCGCCTCCGACCAGATCAGGACCTCGGCCGATGCGCCGCAAGGAAACATCTGTGCATCCCAAACAGCGAATGATATTGCCAAGTTCATCGATTTAACGGTCAGATATTTAAGGGATCATCCGAACGAGCTGAATAGGTCGGCATCGTCGCTTCTGACCCGAATCCTGCACAACGCCGAGGCCTGCCAAGGTCATCAATAATCTCGGACCCCAACCTGGGCCGAAGCCAATGGCTCGGTCTAATCCGACCCCAGATCTTCCGCGCGGCCGCCGGTTCAATGACCCTCGTTTGGAACGCGCATGCGCCCGCCCTCGTCGAGCGGCGGGTTTGCCCCGGGCCCTGCAAGCGCTTGCGAGGAGATCGTCTGCGGCCCTGTAGGTGCCGGCCCGGTTAGAAGTAGATTCGTTGGAATCGTTTGTAATTCTGATTTGGCCACCGCTTCGTTTTTTCAGGAAGGGGCCGATGGTGGGCCCGCGAGAAGCGTGGCCCTTACGAGCGCAAGGGTGTTCGGTATCCGAGCGATTCGAGGGATGCAGAATGGGC
Source organism: Alphaproteobacteria bacterium (assembly GCA_027295145.1). Lineage (GTDB taxonomy): Bacteria > Pseudomonadota > Alphaproteobacteria > JAPULJ01 > JAPULJ01 > JAPULJ01. The sequence goes on from JAPULJ010000104.1 coordinate 5,033, forward strand.
GCCGATCGCGCCGTTGATTCCGCCGGCCAAGCGCGTCGTGCGTCGGTACGAGGTGAATGTGCGGGAGGTGGTGAACGGGGATCTCAATTTTCTGGCGGCCGGTTGCCAGCGGCGCTCGCAGTCGAAAGGCCTGGTATCGCCGAGAGCCCGGACGATCGATAGCCAGAGCGTGATGAGCGCGGACAAAAGCGGGGCGCGCATCGGCCCGCCGGGCATTGAAGCGGGCATGAAATTCAAGGGTATGAAGCGCCATGATTCGTATTTCGATATCATGCTCCGACGTCGCCAAGTCTCGGACTCATTTGGGAACGGCGGGCCAAAGGGATCGAATTAATAAAATTGTTCGTTAAGAAATTTTTAACCGGCTATGGACATTGATCCATTGATTTCACGCCGGGTCAGGCGCGACGACGGTCTCATGCCGCGCCCGGATACAGCATTCTTGGAATTCCCGATGTTAACAGCATCTGAAGAGTCTGCCTCAAGACGCACACCGTTGCCCCTACCGAGGCCGCCGAATCCCATTGCGGCGCGACGATACTGGTATTGTCTGGCAATTGCCGGCATTTTGACCGTCTGCATCGGCAGCGTCAGATTGGTCGCGTTGGAAAACGGATGGCAGGCCTATTTGAAGGGCGATTACGCGACCGCTTTAACCGATTTTCGATTCAACGCGCAGCGCGGCGATGTCACGGCAGAGTATAACCTTGGTGTCATGTACGAGACCGGCCAAGGAGTTGCGCAGGACGATGTCGAGGCATTTATCTGGTACTCACGCGCCGCGGAGCATTTTCCTGAAGGTGACGCACGCAAACGGGCATCGCGTCGACGCGGAGCTGTCAAAAGGTTTATGACCAATGAAGAACGTTCGGATGCCATGACACGCGCGAAGCGACAGGGACTCGACTATCGCGACCTGAAAGACGCACAGGTTGCCATCCGCTCCAATAACGATAGGCCGACATCGACAAACGTTGTACCGGGGCGAAAGCCAAAGCGCGACCGGGACATTTCGATTTCTAGCGGTCGTGTCCAGTACGCTCTGCATCTGTCATCCGTCAAATCTCGACACGATACAGCGAAAGAATGGGCCCGGTTGAGTAAGGCTAATGGCGAGCTATTGTCGGATATGCGTTTGCACGTGCGTCAGGTAAGTACCGAGAGCCGCGGGATTTTCTACCGAGTATTGGCCGGCTCTTTGGCGAATCGATCGAAGGCGGAGAACCTATGCGCCCGGATAAGGGTAAACAAGCAATACTGTCTCGCAATCCGACTTAACGGAAACTGATTTGGACCGAGACTGGCATCGAAAAAACAGTCTTGGGCGGACACGGGCAGGGGTCGGATAATGCTCTAGATACCGGGGCACGAAGCTGTTGTAACGGAGGTGGGAGGCAATGACATCGGTCCGATTGTTGAGAATCGGGATGTCGCCTTCGGTATTGTCAGCGAGCACCGCGTGACCGATGCGGCGCAGCTTGTCGTAGACCACCGCGATTCGCAGCTCTTGATTGCTGAAACCGAGTTCCCGGAGCGCGCCATCCTTGGCGATGGCGTAGTCCTCGCAGTCGCCCGAATTGGCCATGAACTCGTCCGGCGGCGCCCAATACTCCGAGGCTCGATAGGTGGCGCGGTCGGTCTTGTAGGGCCAGCGATCGAAAAAGCGGTTGACCGCCTGGAGCGGCCGGTCGCGGTCGAGGCCGGCGGCCGCCCGGTGGCCCTGAAGCCAAATCACCATCCAGGACTCGGTGCAATTCATCGAGTCCGCCGCGGCCTGCAGATCGTAGCGGCCATACGGCCGCCTTGCTTACGGTCCCAAGGATCACCGAAACAGTGGCGGTGCCCCTACCGTATGGCAACACGCCGCTGCAATAGTAGGGGTGCGTCCTCGGCCTCGTTTTCGGCCGCTTGGCGGTCGCCGTCCGGCGATTGCTTGACCTCGATCTTGCTGGCCAAATCGCTCACCCGCTCCATGATGTCATTCAGGTCGCGTTCGGCCGGAGCGGTGCCGCTCGGCAAGTCGGTTATAGTGCAAGTCTCGGTTTCGGCTATCGCGTCCACAACCTCCGCAATCGCTTCGACGGCTGGTGGTGCCTTGCCTTCATCTGGATCCCCCTCAACGATACCGGAGACCTTCAGAACGAGTTCCCGAATTTCTTTGCTCTGTCGGTCCAGGTTGCCCGCATTGATGGTTTGGAGCAGCGTGAGGACGATGTTGCACAGCTGCTCGTTTTCTTCGTTTAGGGAAGCGATTTCGGCCCTCTGGCGCTCGACCTCGTCCTGTGGGGCCTGAATTCTTTTCTCGACCGCGTTCACCAGGCCGATCAAGCGTTTGCTGTATTTGGCATGCTGCTCGATGAACTGCTTAAAATTCTGGTCTGCGGCGACGACCTGCTCGCGAAGTTGTTCAATGTTTCTCATGGTCCGATCCATTCCCAATCACAGAGTCCCGAGGAATTGGGGCATGGAAAGGTTGGGATTGTTTTAACGCGCGCCGCCGGGATTGCCGATCATCGTTCCCTACCGAATCGACGGGCGAACCACGATCGCTCGCGAGTTGTTCCGTTACGAGGGTTTCGGCGAAACAGTCTCATCGCCTATCCACATGCGCCCGGCCTTCGCCAAGGCTTTCGGCACCGGCCAACGGGTCGGAGATTTCGCGCCAGGCTCGGCCGCGCACCGGGAAATCGACACCCTAGCCGAACTCGTGGCCAGCGGCTTTTCTGCCGTGCGGGACCCTGCCGGCCTCTGAAGGTCACAAGTTCTCCACTGTCGTTCGCCACACTGTGACGCTGCCCAGGTCAAAAAGCCCGGTCCGTTCCGCTAAAGCGCGAGGCCATGCACGCAGGAGGCCGTTTGGTTGGGGACAGTCGCCGTAGTGGGTACGAACGACGCCAAGAATGAATATTATTCCTGATGCAACAGGTTGCCGCCCAAGCCCTCGGCGACCACGACCCGCTCGCCGTCGACCAGATGGTCCGCCGAATCGATGTAGCGCAGCTCCAAGCCGAGCTCGAAAGCCTCGTCATTCCGACCGGCCAAGTCGTAGAGCTGGGTCAATTCCGTAACCAAAACGGCCAGCGGGGCGCGGCCATAATAGAAGCCGGAGGCCATGCCGGTCACCACCATCGCGGAGATGGCCAAGCCCGCCGCCAACGAGACCTGTGGCTGCTTGGGTTGCGGCCGCGCGGGCTTCGAGAAGGTGCGCCGGGCGATCGTTCGCAGGAACGGATTTTTTCGACTCCTCGGTTCGGCCCGCAGAACGGCCGTGGCAGCAGCTTCCGCTTGCGGTTCGGGATTGGCGGGTTCTGGCACTTCAACCACGCCGGCATCGGCTCTGCTCGGGGCGAAGGGCTCGGCCGCCGATTTGGCCGTGGCCTGCTCGGTGGCGGGGTTCACGGCAGGTTCGGGTTTGGGCGCAAACACCGCCGTTAGCTTCGGCGCCGGGTCGTCGCCGACCGCGACCTGCCGCCAAGTATGGCGGCATTCGCTGCAGCGTACCCTGCGTCCAGCTGGGCCCAGTTTCCCCGGCTCGACCAGGAATGTCGCGCTGCAAGATGGGCAAGTGAGGTTCATGTATGGACCTTTGGCCTGTCTTATTGTCCCCAAACGTCATCTCATACTCGAAAATCCGTTAATCGATCCTTAATGGCCCGGACTACGAAATGATTTGGAGCGCCTTATGGCGACAAGAGGGCCGCAGACCCAAAAGGCCGCGTTTCCAAGGCCTTGCAAGCCCACTGGTCGGCATTCTCCCCGCTCGGTGAGACAACGAGTGACAACCACCCGGTACCTGCCGCGTGGCGCCGTCACCACGCCCGCGTTTTGCCGAACCGCAGCATCCTCGCCGGCAGGACCAGGTATGCTGCGCTTGGCTCTACCCGTTATGCCGAATTGTTCCCCAAAGCCCGCCTCATCTCGGCTGACACCTCTACTACAGGTGTCTCAAATGTCTTGTAGGTATCGAATGCCATAGTCTCATTCGGGCCTTCAGCGATATTTCCTTCGCTATCTGAAATTCTCATAAGTCGCGAATTCGCATCGGTTTCGGATTCCATTTCCGATACTCGAGAGCCATTGAGGGACAATTTCAAATTTTCGAATTGCTCGCAGAGATCGTGGAATACGTCCATGACTCGGCTCTGCTCAATTGCCGAAACAAGCGAGTTCAGAACTTGCGTAAGATGTTCGTTCTCGCGAACTAGGGCAGTGTTCTCACTCTTCAGGCTCTCGATTACGTCAACATCACGTTGAACGGCATCGCGGAGATCTCCGAGCGTATGCTCGAGAATTGTAACCCGGCGCTCGGATTGAGTTTCGCAAAACTGCTCAGCTAGCTTCTCTGCGCGCTCTTTCAAATCACCGAAACTACTCATTATTCCAGGCTCCCGTTGTTCGGTACCAGCAGACATCGGCGGACTGGGGAAGCGCGGACGATGCCGACAAGATTAAGGACATTTCTATGACGATCCCCCAGGAAGCGACAAATTACTGGCGCATGTTCTGCCAACTCGATCAAAACCGGTACGCCCAGAGACTTGCGCATAGCGTCGGCCTTCTTGGAGCTTGGCTCGCCCTCTCACTGCCCGGCTCGCCCTCTCACTGCCCGGCTCCAAGTTGATCTTTGTGAGCGCCATATTTCCTTTGAACATGTTAAAGAACTGGTAAAGCTGGAAAGATTGACCACTACCCTATGTCCAATGCCAAGGGGCTAGCGCAGGGAACCTCTGGGATCCTGGCCACCATCTCCGGTGTAATGCGAAAAGGGAGGACGGATTCGGTCTTTTGCGAGCGCGGTCGTCTCTCCCCCTGCATATCGAGGTCGAATTTAATCACTCTTTAAGGGTGTTGTTTAACCATTGAATCGAGCGCAGCACACCTTGATTGTCTTTCGGAGGCTGTCGGATCATGCACCCTGTTCAAGTCGCAAAAGGACAACGTTTCGTCCGAGTTCTGGTTTCACAGACCAATGCACCGGTCTTTGAGGTGAAAACGATTTTCGTTGATAACGTCCCTGCGCCGCACGCAGTTCTGGTGAACATCAGGGATCCCCTTTGGTCCCGCACTCTCGCCTGCAGCGCATTGGCGAATAGCTCGGACTACGAAATGATCAAGCGAGCCCAATAGCTCCCGCTGTCGGTGTCTGTCGTCTGCAAAGTAGACAGATCGGGGTGTTGACATGGCGGTGAATTAAGTCGAGAGGGACGGGATCGGGGGCGGCTACGCCCAACAACTTGATCTGGGGTCACGTCCATGAGCGAGACCAGCGCGCAGATTGAAGGTCAGACGGCGCCTGATCCATTCCTCGACGCCCGCATCGGCATGCTTGAGAAACGGCTCGACGAGTACGGCATGCAGCTGGCTATTGTCCAGGCTGCCCAGGTAGATGACCTCGACTTGACCCTGCTGGAGGAACGGCTCGACAGATTGGACGGGCGTCTGGCCAGCATCGAGGACACTCAGGAATGCCTCGTCGAGTTCACCGACCATATCCTCGAGCGGCGGGTCAACCGACGGGGCCTTGTGGTCGCAGCCATCTTCTGCGTACTGCTCTGGACGATCCTTTTCACGACGGACCTGGGCGAGATCGTCACCGGCTTCATATTTGACCTGGGCCAGCTCATCAGCGGCTATCTGGGGGACCTGTCTGAGGTCTTCTTCGGCTAATCCGCACCTACCAAGAAACAAGGGGTCGGACCTTGTGGTCTAACCCCTTGTTTTTATTGGCTCCGCGGGCAGGACTCGAACCTGCGACAAGGTGGTTAACAGCCGCCTCAACTACGGCACCGCATGAAACACCGTGTGTCGGGTAAACACCATTTGCACCGATGATACATTCTGAGAAAAAATCAATAACTAATTGTTTTATCGATAAAATATTGTTGCATAACGTTTCATCTTGGTTCATTGTGTTTTTGTTCAGCGTTTCATACTGTTTCGGTCAAACTGGTACCTTAGTGGTACCTAAAGCGAAATAGGTGGGCCTATGGGCAAATCC
>JAPULJ010000105.1 GCA_027295145.1 Alphaproteobacteria bacterium
CGTTGTCGAATCCTACGAGGAGCACTTCTCCGGCTATGGTAAGAACCCCGAGGAGATCCTCAGACGTACCTTCTCGGAAACCAACGGCTACGACGAGATGATCGTGTTGCGCGATATCCGCTTCGAATCCCACTGTGAGCATCATATCGCGCCGATCATCGGGCGGATTCATATCGCCTACCTGCCGGGCAAACGGGTGATAGGTATCTCCAAGCTCGCCCGCCTCGTCGAGATCGTCACCAAGCGTCTGCAGATTCAGGAGCGGATGACGTCAATGATCGCGACGTGCCTGCAGAACGTTTTGAAGCCGCGCGGTGTCGCCATCGTCGTCGAGGGCACCCACCAATGCATGACCACCCGCGGCGTCCATAAGACGGGCACGGTCATGGTCACCAGCCACATGCTCGGAGCCTTCCGCGACGACGAAAAAACACGCCGGGAGTTCCTTGCCATGATCGGCGATCCGGCGAGCCGCCAATTCGCCGGCCTATGATGCTGCCCACGGGCGGAGCATTGTATTTTCCCGGCACTGGCGGGAAGGCGGCATGCGCGGCTTCGCCGCCCCGCTAGCCAAGTGCTCGACCTCCGGCCGGTCTTTTTCATTTGCGGCATACTGATCGCCGCGCTCGGCGGCATCATGATCATTCCGGCGATCGTCGATGCCGCTTCGGGCGAGCCGGAATGGAAGGCTTTCGCGCTGTCGGCGCTGTTGACGGTGTTCGTCGGCGGGGCGTTTATGCTGACCAGCCGTATCGATTCGATGAGCCTCAACCTACGCCAGGCATTTCTATTCACCGGGCTCGCCTGGTTTTCCATTGCCGCCTTCGGCTCGCTTCCCTTCGCTCTCTCCGATCTCGGCCTGTCGCCGGTCGATGCGTTCTTCGAGTCGATGTCGGGCATCACCACGACCGGCTCGACCGTGATATCAGGGCTCGACAAGGCGCCGCCCGGGATCCTGCTGTGGCGCTCGATCATGCAGTGGCTGGGGGGTATCGGCGTCATCGTCTTCGCCCTCGCATTCCTGCCCATCCTGAAGGTCGGCGGCATGCAGCTGTTCAAGACCGAGGCCTTCGATACACCTGAAAAAGTGCTGCCCGGTGCGGCCCAGATCGCCTTGTCGATCGGCGGCGCCTACGTGCTGCTCACCTCGATCGTCATGTTCGCCCTGACCCTCGCCGGGATGCCCGCCTTCGATGCGCTCAACCACGCGATGACCTCGATCGCCACCGGCGGCTATTCTACCAAGGACGCTTCGATCGGCTATTTCGACTCCATGGGTATCGACTGGATCCTGACCGCGGCGATGATTATCGGCAGTCTGCCCTTCATCCTTCTCGTCGGCATCCTGAGCGGCCGGCTGCGCCCCTTGTTCCGCGATTCGCAGGTTCGCTGGTTTCTCTCGATCGTGGTACTGGCGGTCGCCAGCGTCGCTGTGTGGCTGGTGTTGGTCGGCAAAATGTCCTACGCAGAGGCCGCCACCAAGGCCAGCTTCAATGTCATCTCGATGATGACCGGGACCGGCTACACAACGGCCAACTTCAACGAATGGGGTGGCATGCCGTTGGTCGTCATCTTGACGCTGATGTTCGTCGGCGGATGTGCCGGATCGACGACCTGCGGGATCAAGGTGTTCCGCTTCCAGGTCGCCTACGCCATCGCCCGTATACAGATCTCGCGGCTGCTGCAGCCGCACGGAGTTTTCATCGCCACTTACAACCGCCGGCCAATCACCGACGAGGTGGCCGGCTCGGTAATGGGATTCTTCTTCCTCTTCGTCGCCTCCTTCGCGGTCCTCGCCGCCATCCTAGGTCTCACCGGACTCGACTTCATCACGGCGATTTCCGGCGCTGCCACGGCCATCGCCAATGTCGGCCCGGGGTTGGGTCAGGTGATCGGCCCCGAGGGTAATTTCTCGAGCTTGCCCGACGCCGCCAAGCTGGCGCTCTCCGGCGGCATGCTGCTCGGCCGGCTCGAGCTCTACACGATCTTGATATTGTTCGCACCGGGTTTCTGGCGCGGCTAGACGTAGAGGAACCGCACATGAATGTTTCCCGCCAATCGCCCGGCGAGTGCCTCTCGACCGCCGACATGCTGGCCCGGTTGATCGGCTTCGATACAACGTCGGCGAACTCCAACCTGGCGTTGATCGACGCCGTCGCCGACTATCTGGACGGACACGGGATCTCGAGCCGGCTGATCCGCAACGAGGCCGGCGATAAGGCTAATCTGTTCGCCACCATCGGCCCCGCGCGCGACGGCGGGCTGGTCCTCTCGGGCCATACCGATGTCGTCCCGGTGACTGGCCAGGACTGGTCAACCGACCCCTTCGAGGCAGTGAGCAAGGACGCCCGCATCTACGGGCGCGGATCGTGCGACATGAAGGGGTTCATCGCTGCCTGCCTGGCGCTGGTGCCAAATATGATCGCGGCCCAGTTGAAGACGCCGATCCATTTCGCATTCTCTTATGACGAGGAGGTCGGCTGCGCCGGCATACCGGGACTTCTGGCTGAGATCGCCAACAGTCTGCCGCAGCCGGCGATGGCCATTATCGGCGAGCCGACCTCGATGCAACTGATCAATTCGCACAAGGGCATCTACGTTTTCGAGACGGTGCTGACTGGCCTTGAAGCCCATTCGAGCGCTACTCATCTTGGCGTTTCGGCGATCCTGCACGGCGCCGAATTCATTGCCTTCCTGGCTTCCCTGGCCGAAGAGATGCGCCAGCAGGGACCCTTCAGGGAGGCCTTTGAGCCGCCCTACACGACCTTCAATATCGGCCAGATCAACGGCGGTACGGCGGTCAATATCATCGCGCGCGAGTGCCGCATAATCTGGGAATTCCGACCCATACCGGGTCTCGACCATGAGGGACTGAAGACCCGCATCACGGCCTTTGCCGAAGATGAGCTACGCCCACGCATGCGCGCGCGTTTCCCCGCCGCCGAGGTGAGGACGACGGAGCTCGCCGGCGCCCCGCCGCTGGTGCCCCAGGAGGACTCGCCCGCCGAGGCATTGGTGCGCCGGCTCACCGGGGCCAACCGAGCCGGCGGCATTTCCTTCGCCACCGAGGCCGGGCAGTTCGCCGAAAAGGACATGTCGGCCGTCGTCATCGGCCCCGGCTCGATCGATCAGGCCCACAAGCCCGACGAATATGTCGATCTCAGCCAGCTTGCCGCTTGCGAGGAATTCCTCAAGAAACTGATCGTTTGGGCGGGGGAGACTACGCCAGGGGATTAGCGCAGGAATTTACCGCGCAAAACGCGTCAGGCGGAGGCTGACCTGGCGTTCAAGCTCGCGGGCAACGTCGGCGACGAGACGCTCGGCCATCGCCCGCCAAACCGCTTTGTGATCCTCCTCGGACGAGCCCTCCAGCACCTCCCGCGAGCGGGTGGCCTTGGCGCTCACCTGGCCGAGTAGATCGCCTTTGTCGTTACGAACTTCGATGGCCAGGGCGAGTGTGCCGTCGAAGCGCGTGTTGGGCTCCTTGCGGAACAGCCCCGATACCCCCGTCTTGCGTTTGAGCGCCACACCGACGATCGAAGCTCGGCGGACGATCACCCGGGCGCGGTTGAAGGTGCCGACTGCGCGCACATTGCCGCGTGCCCACTGCGCCGCCACCGCCTGCAATGGCGCTTTCATGCGATGCTCGACATTGGGCGGGTGGCCCGGGGTGGCGTAGGCCGGGATCACCTGCAGCTCGGCCACTGCGAGACGGATCGTCGGCAAACCAAGCGCTGCGATCTGGCGCGCCGCCGCCTTCGATGAGGCCTTGGATACGGCGGCCGGAACGACGGCTGCCTGTTTGCCGGCCGCCGTGCCGCTGGCCTCGGTGCCACGGCGCTCGGCGTAGGAATAACAGCCGGCGAGAAGGCCGAGCAAAAGCGCGGCGAAGAGGGCTGGCATGAAGGAACGTGAACGCATGATCCGGCTTTCGGGTCGTAATCTGGAAAACATGATTTGCCCAGTATGGCCACGGATGTGGCGCGAAAAAGGCCATACAAGGAAATTGTGTTGCGTGAATCGGGCGCCCGCTCGCTTCGTTATACCGCTTCGACACCGCTGTCCGCCACGCCGCCCTCATAAAGCGCGGCCAGCGCCCGATCATCGAAGCGGTAGGCGGTACTGCAGAACTCGCACGTCACGACGACCTCGCCGGAGCCATCCACCTTACAGTCCTCGATTTCGGCGCGGGGCAGGCTGGCAAGTGTGTTCGAGACTCTGTCCCGTGAACATCTGCAATTATCGGCGAGGCGCTTGGGTCGAAATGCGCGCACGCCGACCTCGTGGAACAGGCGGTAGAGTAGGTCGTGCGGCGGCAATCCAGGGCGCAGCAGTTCCCGCTCGGAGACCGTTCCCATAAGCGCGACGCTCTCGCGCCAGCCCTCATCATCGATCTGATCGTCGAGATCCCAATCGTGCTCGGCCTTGCCGCCCTCTGGCGGCACGTGCTGGAGCATCAAACCGCCGGCGCGCCAAGCGCTGTCCTCGCCTGTCCGTCCCGCAGCCAGATAGATAGCGGCGTCGAGCTGCTCGGACTGGCGGAAATAGTGGTGAGCGCAAGCCGCCAGGGTGCCGCCGATCAGCTCGACGATGCCCTGATAGCGTTCGGTGTGAGCGCCCTGATCGACGGTAAAAGCAAGATACCCGGCGCCCAGCAGCATCGGCACCGGCGCCAGGGTGGGCCCCGCCACCGCCTCGCGCAACGCATCGGCGTCGTAGCCGGCATAACCGCGCACGTCGCCGGAGGAGGTCACGTCAGCGACCAGAAGATTGACCGGACCATCGCCCTTGGCCTGCAGGGTGAAGATGCCGTCGTATTTCATCGTCGCCGCGAGCAGCGCGGCCAGGGCCACCGTCTCGCCGAGCAGCTGGGCGACCGGCTCGGGATAGTCGTGTCGCGAGAGGATCGCATCGACGACGCCGCCCAGGCGTGCCAGACGCCCGCGCAAGGCGTGGCTCTCGATCCGGAATGGCAGAATCAGATTGTCGCCGGGGTTACCTCTTGTGTCGCCCTCCGGCATGTCAGGGGTGGGGTGTCGTTGAAAAGGTCATGACTTACAAAAATGGCGTCGCACGCCCCGGCTGGCAAGATGGCGGTAAGTTCGTCCGCGCGGTTATTTTTGCTCGCCGACGACGCGCTTGATCAGCGGGCCGATAGTGACCCCCTGGACGATGACCGAGAAGATCACCACTGCATAACAGGCGGTCAGCAAAGCTTCGCGGACCGGCGAGGCCGGCAACGACAGAGCCAGGGCGACCGAAATACCGCCCTTGAGCCCGCCCCAGGTAAGCACCCACACCGCGCCCTTGGTGAAGCTCTCGCGCAGGCTTAATGCCGCCAAGGGCAGGGCAACGGAGATAAGCCGGGCGGCCAGCACCAGCGGGATGGCGATGGCGCCGGCCAGCAGATAGCTGGTCTGACCACTGATCGCCAGCACCTCGAAGCCGATCAGCAGGAACAGCAACGAGTTCAGAATCTCGTCGATCAACTCCCAAAAATCGAGTAAATGCGTGCGCGTCGTCTCGCTCATCGCCAGGCGCGTCCCTCGGTTGCCGATCAGCAAGCCGGCAACGACAACGGCGATAGGCCCCGAAACATGCAGGCGGCTGGCGATCACGTAGGTCCCGGTGACGAGCGCCAGGGAGAGCATGATTTCAAGCGTATACTCGTCGATCGAGCGCATCACGAAGAACACCAGCCAGCCGGTCAGTAGTCCCAGGATCACCCCGCCTCCCGCCTCGGTGAGGAACAACAGCGCCACCGAACCCGGCGTCACTTCGCCGTGCCCGCCGAAGGCAATCGCCACGGCGATGGTGAAAACGACGATGCCGACGCCGTCGTTGAACAGGCTCTCGCCGGCGATCTTGGCTTCGAGGCTCGGCGGCACGTGCACGGTCTTGAGGATCGAGAGTACGGCCACCGGGTCGGTCGGCGCGATCAGCGCCCCGAAGACGAAGCAGGCGAGCAGCGGCACATCGACCCCGAGGCCCAGGAACACGAGATAGATGCCGCCGCCGACCAGCGCCGTGGTCAGCAGTACCCCGAAAGTGGCCATGATGCCGATGGCGTATTTTCGGTCCAGCATGGCCGAGAGATCGACATGCAACGCCCCGGCAAAAAGCAGGAAGGACAGCACCCCTTCCATCAGGGTGCGGGTGAAATCGATCTGCCCGATCATCTTCGCGGCGGTCGCCTTCAGCCCCAGGCCGGGCGCAACTAAATCAATCCCCAGGATCGCCAGCGAGACCGCCAGGGCGATGACGACCAGCCCGATCGTATGCGGCAGGTGTAAAACGCGGTGGTTGAGATAGCCGAACAGCGCCGACAGGCTCAACAGGATGGCGATCAACTCGAAGGCGGATTGCATGGGGACGGGGTTTCCTAGGGCCGGTTCGTTGGTGCTGCCGCAGGACTATACAGAATCCTCAATTCCACCGAGAGGGGGAAATGACGGCATTTTAGAGGTTTGAAACAGTTATTTCACGAAGGCCGGCGATGATCGGGCGGGCCGCGCCGAGAGCCGGGCACGGATATTCACCTCCTTACTCGAAAGTCCGATCGATGG
>JAPULJ010000106.1 GCA_027295145.1 Alphaproteobacteria bacterium
GAACCTGAAAGACGCTCTTCGCAAGATCAACGCCTATCGTGATAACTTCGTTCATGGGCGGCTCCTATATCCCCGTGGTTCATCGAAACCACAACTTTGGCACATTGCGATGCCGGCGGGTGGGAGCCGTCCACTGCATCACAAGCGGACATTGGGCAGTGCACTCGGGATGTCCGCTTTACTCCCAAAAGCAGACATCAAAGGTGCCCAGACAATTCGGTACCCGGTGTCGATCTTCGGCGACTAGGCTCTGGACTTGAGCTATAGGCTGTGGTGGCTGTAGCAGGTCGTGTACGGCCCCGTAGCACTCTGGAATGTCATGCCGCAGTGTACCGCCGGAGCGGTCGCTGTGCGGTGACGCTATGCCAATAGCAGCGCCGATGTTGTCCACACTTCGAACCAGTTTATGTATTTACGTCTGACGCACCGCTCCATTCGATTGTCGATCGCCTTGGCCAATAGGGTCCCATCGACGCATTATGCCGTCTGCGCGAGCCACCCGATCCCCACTTGTTATGTGTGCGCGCTCCCGATCCCCTGAACTTGTCAGAGCCAACAGCGATCTCTGCCGCCCGTCGTGAGCCCAGAAGCGCCGGTTCCGTTTGGAGTACCCCCCAAAGAAGGGGCACACCGAGATGGCTACTCACGGCGCTTTGAAACGCCTTAAAACAACGTTTATTCATATTTTGTTCTTGTGCGGTGGGCAGGCGGGTCTCGAAGTGGTCGATGCTCTCGGCTGGGTGAGAAAAATTAGTCAGCCTACATTGCCCGCGTTGAGCCGATAGACTGTGTGTGGCACCTCCTTAGCCGGCGGAGATCCTCAAGCGCTAATCGGTTTTTATCGCTGACATAATACTGACACGAAAGAAACAAAGGCTTAGCCGTTTCCAGCTAAGCCCTTGGTTTTATTGGCAGTGGAGGCAGTCTGGAGCGAACCCGTCTCTGGGTAAATTCTCTGTTTAGCAGGGGAAAACAGAGATTTTTTACGAAATCGACCCATAACGGTCTGGATTGAGCCTTCTAACGTCCTGATATCACAGGGCTATATGGCCATATTTGCTACACAACGGAACAGGGAATTATTCGCAAGGTCAGCGAACCGCTCTCCGCGTTCATCCGCAGGCTTATATCGGGGCCCGCAACCAGCTTTATTTGCTCTCGGCTACCGCGATAATTCCGAAGCTGGTTTGCCAAATCGGGGACGGGATTTGAAGCTGCGACTATCAGGTTATGAGCCTGTGGAGCTTATTTTGTGCTATTTCGCCTTCGGCGATTTAGCCCTTAACGCACACGACCTGCTTCAGGGAGTGAACGACTTCCACGAGGTCGGACTGGGCAGCCATGACTGCGTCGATGTCCTTGTAGGCGCCGGGGGTTTCGTCGAGGACGTCCTTGTCCTTGCGGCATTCCACGCCTTCGGTCGCGGCGCGGTGGTCTTTGAGCGTGAAGCGCTCCTTTGCGGCCTTTCGCGACATCGCCCGCCCCGCGCCGTGGGCGCAGGAATGAAAGCTCTCGGCGCTACCCTTGCCGCGCACGATGTACGAGCGCACGCCCATCGAGCCTGGGATGATGCCGAGATCGCCGTCGCGCGCGCGCACCGCGCCTTTGCGGGTGACCCAGACCTCCTCGCCGAAATGAGTCTCGCGGACGGCGTAGTTGTGATGGCAGTTAATCGCGGTCTTGTCGGTCCGGAAGCGCTTGAACGCTTTGCGCAGCACCCGCAGTACCCGCGCCATCATGATCTCGCGGTTCGCCGCCGCGAACTCCTGCGCCCAGATGAGTGCGGTCACGTAGTCATCGAACGCCTCCGAACCCTCGGTGACGTAGGCGAGATTCTTGTCGGGCAGGTGGACCTGGTTCCGTTCCATGTCGCGCTTGGCGCGCGCGATGAACTCGGTGCCGATGCAGTTGCCGATCCCCCGGCTGCCTGAATGCAGCATCACCCAGACCCGGTCTTCCTCGTCGAGGCAAATCTCCAGGAAATGGTTGCCGCCGCCCAGCGAGCCGAGCTGGAACGAGGGGTGTCGCTTGGTCGAGACTTTCGGGTATTTCTCCATCAGCCATTTGTAGCCGGTCTCGAAGCGGTCTTCCCAGACCGACTTGACCGGCCCGTCGACGGTCTGGTTGACTCCAAAGCCGAGCGGCACCACGCGCTCAATCGCGGCGCGCAACTTCGATAGATCGCCCGGCAGATCGTGGCTGGTGAGTGAGGTTCGCATCGCCGCCATGCCGCAGCCGATATCGACCCCGACCGCCGCCGGGATGATAGCTCCCTTGGTCGGGATCACCGAGCCGACGGTCGCGCCGAGGCCCCAGTGGACGTCGGGCATCGCCGCGACGTGGCGGTACACGAAGGGCAGCGAGGCGACGTTGTAAAGCTGCTGGAGCGCCGCCTCCTCGACCGGCACGCCGCGCGTCCACGCCTTTATCGGCGCGGCGCCGGTATCGATGAACTGGTGGTTGCTCATGGTCCTGCTCGCTTTCCAAGATACCAGGCGTGCAATGATTCTGGCTCAACCGCTTCTGAACCGGGAATCCCCAGATGCCTCCTGCCAATCGCCAACAACGATATCACTATGGGCACCTGTCTGCGATTCCGGCCCTGCATTGGTTCGATAGGCTGTAGCCTGCTCTTGATCGGGCTGATTTGGCGATGAGTTACCCGACCCCGTGACCATATCGACCGCAGTCACCTATGACAGTGATCGCGATTCGATCGGTATATGGCCCCTGTCGAATGGCTAACGGCAAGACCGCCTAACCTGGTTCACTCCCTTGGCGATAGTGAACCAAGCCGCGGAGCTCAGGGTTTTTCGGCGTCTTAACCCCCACCCCCCTCATCTCATAACTACCTAACCTCAGCCTTGAATTGAGTTTGCCTCAAGCGATGCCACACATTTCACCGGTCTCATCCTTCGGCGCAATAATTATATCAAAATTCTGCTAGGGGTCCCTACCCGAACCGGGTGGTTATTCGCTCGTGATAGGCACACCTATTTCCTCGGCGAGCACCTCACCTTAGGCCGTTTCACAGGCCAAGATACGCAACTTTGATCTGCGGGTCGTCGAGCAGCTGCGCGCCGGTCCCGGTCATCACGATACGGCCGTTCTCCAGGACATACCCGCTCGTCGCTAGCGCCAGAGTGCGGACGATGTCCTGTTCAGCGATGAGGATTGTCATTCCCTGGCCGGCCAGAGCCTCGATGGCCTCGAACAGCGTGTCGGCCATAATCGGGGCGAGGCCCAGTGAAGGCTCGTCAAGCAGCAGGATGGTCGGCTTGGCCATCAGCCCGCGGCCCAGCGCAAGCATCTGCTGCTCGCCGCCGGACAGTGTGCTTCCGGCCTGGCGCCGGCGTTCGGCGAGGCGCGGGAACAGCTCGTATACGAACTCCAGTGTCGATTTGGTGGCGCCCCGAGCACGTGGCGCGAAGGCCCCGATCCGAAGGTTTTCCTCGACCGTCATGCGCGCAAAGATCATCCGGCCCTCAGGCACCATGACGATACCGAGATCGACCCGGCGGTCGGCTTTCAGCCGCGAGATGTCGTAGCCGTCGAAGTGGATCGAACCCCGGCTCAGCGGTAGCAACCCCGAGAGCGCCCGCAGCGTTGTCGATTTGCCTGCGCCGTTACTGCCGACCAGCGCCGTGATCTCGCCCCGCCGTACCGTGAATTCGATGCCGTGGACTGCCATATAGGCGCCATAGCCGCAGGCAATGCCTGATATTTCGAGCGCCGGCGCGTTCATGGCCCGCCTCCCCGGTCGCGGTGTCCTGGACCTCGCTTGCCCAGATAGGCCGTCTGGACATCGGCGTCTTTGGCGATATCGGCGGGTTTGCCCTCGGCAATCTTCTCTCCATGGTGGATGACGATGATGCGTTCGGAGATCTCCATCAGCGCGCGCATCACATGCTCGATTATCAGCACGGTCAGCCCGTAGCGGGCCTTGATGTCCCGGACAATGTCGAGCATCACCTCCACTTCCGAAGGTGTCAGCCCCGCCATCACCTCATCGAGCAAGAGCACGCGCGGTCCCGTCGCCAGGGCCTTGGCGACCTCGAGCTTTTTCTGCGCGGCGAGAGTGAGCGTGCCGGCCATCTGCGCGGCGTGGTCGGACAGACCGACTTGCGCGAGGATCGCCACCGCGCGCTCCTCGGCCTCCTTGCGGCCGGCCGCCGGCGTCGCTCCGAACAGCGCCGCCGTCGATACGTTCTCCAGAGCGGTGAGCCCGCGCAAGGGGCGAACGATTTGGAAGGTGCGGGCGACGCCGGCGCGGCACACCCGGTCCGGCCTGAGACCGTTCAAGCGCTGCCCGTCGAACACGATCTCGCCATTGCTCGGACGGCTGTGGCCCGCGATCAGGGCGAACAGCGTCGTCTTGCCGGCGCCGTTGGCCCCCATGATGCCAACGATCTCGTCGCGCGCAACAGAAAAGCTAATACCACGCAACGCTTGCACGCCGCCGAACGACTTGGTGACCTCGCGGATATCGAGCAGGCTCATGGCGCCCGCCCCGGTTCCGGGCCGACTGGTTTTTTCAGCTTCCCGACAAGCCCGACGATGCCGTTGGGCGCGTACAACACGAAAGCGATGAGCAGAGTCCCAAGGACGATCATGTAGAGCTGCGGCAGGCTCGACCACAGGAATTCCGACAGAACGGTCAGGAACAGGGCGCCGAAGACCGGGCCGCGGAGGTCATTGCTGCCGCCGATGATGGCCATGGTCACGATCGTGAAGGAGACTGCCGGATTGAAGATATGTACGACTTCCATGTAGGTGTTCCGCAGACCCATGAGGCCTCCGACCATGCCCGGGATGATGGCTGACAGGACATAGGCGTAGACCTTGTATCGGGCGACCGGCACGCCGATGGTCTCGGCTGCCTCTTCGTCCTCGCGGATCGCGATCAGGCCGGCGCCGAGCTTGGAGCGTCGCACGCCCCAGACCATCAGGGTCGCCGCTACGGCCAGTCCGAGCACGATGTAGTAGAGCGTCGAGATCTGAGGCAGTCCGATCATGAACCGCCCGGCCTGCCCCATCTCCGCATCCAGATTGAGCAAGATGTACTTGACGAGTTCGGCAATGCCAAACGTCAGGATGACGAAATAGGGTCCGCGCACCCGTAACACTGAAGAGCCGATCAGAAGCGCGAAAGCGCCCGTCGCCAGCCCGGCCAAGGGGATCGAAAGGAAGAGCGGTATCGTCTGCCAGGCAACGACGACGACGTAGCCGCCCAGGCCGTAAAACACGACGTGACCCAGCGAGATATAACCCGCCATGCCGGACAGGACCGTCCAGCTCTGGGTGAGCGCGATCCACATGCACAGCGTGAAGGCGACGGTCACGTAGTAAGTGTCGCTTACCTCCGGGACGATCAACGCCGCGATGCCGACGCCGACGATCGCCAGCGGCGCCCGAAGGGCTGTCACCGGGCGATCCGCCGGCCGCCAAACAGTCCCTGGGGGCGCAGCAGCAGGACGCCTACGAAAACACCGTAAAGGATGATCGAGCGAGCGTTGGGGGTGGTCAGAACGACGCCGTAGATCTCAACGAAGCCGAGCAGGAAACCGGCGAAAATTCCACCCAGAAGATTTCCCAAGCCGCCCATGATGATGACGATGAAGGCGGCAATTGTGAACGGAAAGCCCATGAACGGCGATATCTGCTCGGTCATACTGAGCAGCGCGCCGGCCAGTCCGGCAACGCCAAAGCCGATCATGAAGCTCATGGCCTGGACCCGTTCGACCCTGACACCGACGATCCTGGCCGCCTCCCGGTTCTGGATCAGCGCCTTAATGGCAAGGCCATAGATGTTCATCCGCAGGAACAGCGCCACGGCGATACACAAGGCAACAGAAACGCCTAGCGCGAGCAGCCGGCTGGCGGTCATCGAAACGCCGCCGATATCAAGGATCTGATCGAGGTAGGGAACGGCGCGCGGCGACGCCGTGAAAACCAAGGAAGCAAGGTTCTGTACGACCACCGAAAGGCCGAAGAACAGGAGTAGCGAGTTCGCCTCCAGCCTCTCGACCGGACCCGGGATTTCAAGTTGGCGCCGGAACAGCCCGTAATAGGCGACGGCTCCCAGCGTGGCTGCGCCGAGTGCTGCGATCGCCAGTGAGACGATCGGCGACAGCTCGGCCAGCGTGAACAACCAGAATGTCGCGTAGGCGCCGAGCATGATCAGATCGCCGTGGGCGATGTTGAGCAGGCGCATGGTGCCATATACGAGGTTCAAGCCGAGGCCGATCATCGCGTAAATCGCGCCAATCACCAACGCGGAAAACAGCAGCTGTCCTGAGAACAGAAGTTCCAATGCCGGCAACTTCCCCCACTCCGCAAGTCAAGCGGCCCGATACACGCATTGTGCCCTGATGCGGAAAGAGGGGATATGACCAATCCCCTCTTTCCGCACATCTTTATTCAAGCGGTGTCGATCAGCGCTTGATGATGTCCCTGGTCGCCATACTCTTGGGCCATACGATGTGGAGCTGGCCCTTCTGGATCTGTAGGAACCCAGTCGGCAGCAACACATTCTGAACGCCCTCGAACCGGACCGGACCGTTGATGGTCTGAAAAGTGCTGGTCGCAATCCTCTTGCGCAGTTTTTCTTTGTTGAGCCCGGCTTTCGCCACCGCCTGCTCGAGGATCTCCAGCGATACTTGCGTCAGCGCGCTGTCGAGGAAGTCCGGCTCCATCTTGTAGCGCTTTTTGTAGGCGTTGAAGAAAGCAAGCGCGCCACTCCATTTTTTCTGGTAGGGGCTCCAATGACCCATCGTCAGAATGCCGTCTGCGTAGGCGCCAAAGGCCTGACGGAATACCGGAATGGTCGGGCCGACCAGCAGGAACTGCACCGGTGCCTTGATGCCGATCTCCTTGGCCTGCTTCATGTAGAGGAAGGTGTCGGCTGGGAACGACAGCACGATTACGCCGTCGACTTTGGCGGCTTTGATCTTGACCAACAGCGGCGTCATGTCGGAGATGTTCGGCGGATATTTAGCCGACACCGCAACCTTGATGCCGCCTTTCTTAAGCGCGGGGACCAGGAATTTGTGGTTTTCCTGCGGGAACGCCAGCACGTTGGCGATCACGGCGACTGATTTTACACCTCGCGACTTCAACATCTTGGTCATCTCGACCGCGATCCGATCGGGGAACAGCGAGGTCGGGAACCAGATGTATCCGGGGCGCACCTTGCGCAGCGCGACAGAGGCAGCGGTATTGCCGACCACCGGAAACTTGTGCTTTTCAGCGACGCCGGCGAGAGCCAAGTGGTTTGGCGTGCCCCAAGGCGAGAGCAGGAGATCGACCTTGTCGCTGGTGATCAACTTCTCGTAGATCGCACCAACCTTGGAAGGATTGGATTCGTCGTCGTACCAGACGAACTTGATTTTGCGCTTGGTGCCGGCGATGTTGAGGCCGCCGGCCGCGTTAACTCGATCGCGCCACATGTTGTAAACCGTCAATTGCGACGGCGCGGCCTTGGAGAATAAACCGGTCTTCGACATAGAAAAGCCAATGCGTACCGGCTTCTCCGCGGCGAGCGCCGACGACGCTAACAGTGCGGCCACGGCGGCCGCGCATAGAATTCGCTTAATCATTGTCCACTCCTCTCCTGGTTAAATTTTTTTTAACTCGTTGTGATGAGCGCGTCCCGATCGGCGGCGCCTTCGGACTGCCGCAGTTTCGCTCAAATCACCTCGCCACCTCCTGTTGCGGGTGAATCATCGAATGTCCTTACACTAGCTTCGCGGATCAACTGCGTGACATTGCATCGGAAACCGCTGCGGTATTTGTGCACTTCATCATACGAGATCGGGATCACCTCGACTCCTACCATTTCGCGCAAATTTCATGTCTTCACGGCGGACGCGTTCATGATCAATTTGCGCAGTTCGAGCATTTTCGCGTTGGGTGGGTAACTGCTTCAGCAGATCGACAATCGCATCGATGTAACGCTCCATTGCGAGCTGCGGGTTGGCAAGCCGATGGTCGAGCGTGAAGCCGTCGAAGGCCATGAAGACGATATGGGCGAGCGCCGCGGTGTCGGTCCTGACGCGCACCTCATCGCCGATCGCGCTCCCGATGAGCCTGGCAACTTTGGCTTCGCACCATTCAAGCAGGCTGCGATCGTAGCCTTCCTCGCGGGTCGCAGTGGATAGCGCCTGCATCAAATTGTTGGCGAAGCCATTGTGTTCGGCCGGGATCGACGCCCATAGGGTTCGAAAAATCATGCGCAGCTTCTCGTCGGTCTCTCGGACACCGGCAAGATCGCGCTCGAGCTGGTTCAGCCGCTCCTTCAGCCATGGATCGTAGATTTCGAACAGGATCTCGAGCTTGGAAGCGAAGTAGTTGTAGATGTTCGAAGTCGTAACGCCAGCGCGCTGGGCGATCGCGCGCATCGTCGTATCTGAGTAGCCGAATTCCTCGAACAGCCCAAGCGCGGCGTCAAGAATAACGTCTCGAATATCGGCCTTCTTCACCTGCGCCATCGCCCGGGCCCCCATCCCGTCAATTGGTCGTTTGCGCTTGACTTTGGTCAACTCGTGCGGCAAAAATTTAAAAAGGAACGATGTTCTCTATTATACCTATCGCAACTCCTGGGTCCGATCAAGGGCCAGACTCGAATTGAGAGCCCGGTTAGGTCCAGGCGCGGTGATCGGCGCAATGCGATCAAGGGGAGGCCAATGGTCCACCAAACCATTCGGACACAGGAGATCAATCCGGCGAAACTCGGGCTGCTATTCCAGGAACAGTTCGAGCTGTGCCGGGTAAAGAAAGGCGAGACCATCGCCTGTCTGTCCGACCTCTCGATCCGCCGCGAGTACATCGAGGCATCATTTGCGGCCGCCGAGGCGCTTGGTGCTGACATCTACGAAATGTGCGTCAACTCGATTCCGTCCTGGACCAAGGTCGGGGTGCCGACGATCGGCCAGTGCAAGGGAACCTTGGAAGCGGTCAAGGCGTCCGACTTGCTGGTGGTCTTTCACGTTCCGCTGTTCACGAGCTGGCTGAAGGATGTGATGGCAAGCGGCACCCGGGTTATCATGATTATCGATTCGCCCGACGACCTGGAACAGTTGAAGTCGCCCAAAGGACTCAAGAAGGCCGTGCTCCACGGCCACGGCCTCTATGAGAATACCAGCAAGGTGCGGGTGACCAGCGATGCCGGGACCGATTTAACCTACGAGTGCGGGCAGTACCCGGTGATGAGCCAGTACGGCTACGCAGACGAACCCGGTCACTTCGATCATTGGGGCGGCGGGCATATTCACACTTTCCCCAACGAAGGTAGCGCCAACGGCCAGGTAGTTTTCCGGCCGGGCGACATCATCATTCTGCCCTATTGCCGCTACGTCCAGGACGAAGTCCGGCTCGACATCCGCGACGGATTCGTCCGCAAAATCGACGGCGGCTTAGATGCCAAACTTATGCGCGCCTGGCTGGAGGACAACCGGACCGACGTGAACGACATGGATCCGTTCGCCGTCTCGCATCTGGGCTGGGGCTTGAATCCGCAGGCGCTGTGGTACGGGATCGCGCTCAATGGCGACGAGCCCGAGCGCAGCCGCGCGGCAGCGCGCACCTTCCCCGGCAATTTTCTCTTCTCCACCGGCCCCAACACGCAAGGCGGCGGCAAGCGCAACACCCGCGGCCACTACGATGTGCCGATGCGCGACTGCACAATTATTCTCGACAACACGGTGATCATCGAGAAAGGTAAAATTGTCGACGACGCGATGGTCGTAGCGCGCGAGATGCGCGGATGACAGAACCCGCGCGTTCTGCCCGATTGCGGACCAGGCGTTGACCCCCGAACCGAAGCGTGAGGTGGCGGCGTGAGACGCGAGATGTCCTATTTCCGGCCCGATACGCTGGCCAATGCCCTCGACCTTTTGGCCGGGCACGAGGACGCAGCGTGCCTCTCCGGCGGCGCGACCCTGGTCGCCATGATGAACGCAGATCTAGTCTCGCCGTCAGCGTTGGTCAGCCTCGCCGATATTCCCGAGCTCAGGCAAGCCGGGCGCCACAAGGATGGCACCGTGTACATCGGCGCGATGCGGCGGCACCGGCAAACCGCGTTCGAGACCGATATGCGCGGCAGCCAGACAGTGGTCAGCGAGGCCGCGGCCGCGATCGCCAACCCGCCGGTGCGCAACATGGGGACGATCGGCGGCTCGATCGCCTTCGCCGATCCCGCGGCCGATTATCCGCCCGCCCTTGTCGCAGCCAACGCCGTTATCGAGGTCGCAAGCGCCTCCGGCCGGCGCGAGATCCCGGCGGCTGAATTCTTCACAGACTGGTACGAAACCGCGCTGGCGCCCAGCGAGATGGTCACCAAAGTCACGCTGCCGCCAGGCCCGTCGGGCGCACTCGGCCGCTACCACAAGCTAGCCCGCGTATCCGGCGATTTCGCAATCGTCTCGGTGGCGCTGGTGCTCGCGATGGCGGCGGGTGCCTGCGTTCATATCGCGATCGTGATCGGCGGCTGCGGCCCGACCCCGGCGCGACTCACGGAAGTCGAGGCGGAGCTGGTTGGCGGCGACCTCGCCGATGACGCCGTCGCCAAGGCGGGAGCCGCGCTCGCCGAGGTGCTAGACCCGGTCGACGATGTGCGGGCGAGTGCGGACTACCGACGCAAGGTCGCCCCGCGCTTGATTGCGCGAGCGATCACCGAGGCGAAAGCCGAGCTGGCGAGCAGCGGTTGAGCACGCAAACCGATATCTCGCTCACGATCAACGGCGCCGAGCGCGCGCTGAGCGTCGAGCCATGGACGACCTTGCTCGATGCGATGCGCGACCAGCTCGGTCTCACCGGCGCCAAGCGCGGCTGTAATCAAGGCGTCTGCGGGGCCTGCACCGTGCTGCGCGACGGCCGGCCCGTGCGCGGCTGTTTGTCCCTCGCGATAGACTGCGCCGGCGCCGAGATCGCTACCGTCGAAGGGCTGTCGGACGGCAACCAACTCGCCGCGGTCCAGCAAGCCTTCCTTGACGCAAGCGCGGTCCA
This sequence comes from Alphaproteobacteria bacterium, assembly GCA_027295145.1. Classification (GTDB taxonomy): domain Bacteria; phylum Pseudomonadota; class Alphaproteobacteria; order JAPULJ01; family JAPULJ01; genus JAPULJ01. The sequence continues at coordinate 11,005 of JAPULJ010000106.1, forward strand.
GTGCGGCTTTTGCACTCCGGGCATGCTGCTCGTGGTGCAGGCGCTGTTGCGGGAAAACCCACGCCCGAGCATTGATGAGATCCGCTGCGGGCTGAGCGGTAATCTGTGCCGCTGTTCGGGTTACCGCAAGATCGTCGATGCGGTCGCTGCGAGCGTCACGAGCGCGCCATGAACGATGTCCCCGGCAACGGCGTTGGCGCAAGCCCGGCGCGATCGGACATCCGCGAGAAGCTGACCGGCGGCGCGAAGTACATCGCCGACCTCACCCGTCCCGACATGCTCCACGGCGCAATCCTGCAAAGCCCACTGCCCCACGCGCGCATCAGGGGCTACAAAATCGACGCCGCGCTCGCGGTCCCCGGCGTCGTCTGCGTGCTTACGGGGGATGACTTTCCCGACGGCCGAATGGGCGCCTTCATCAAGGACGAGTACGCCATTGCCAAAGGCAAGGTACGCTACGTCGGTGAGCCGGTCGCGGTTGTCGCCGCCGAGGACGAGGCGACCGCCCGCGACGCCGTGCGCCTGATCGAGGTCGACTACGAGGACTTGCCGGCGGTGCTCTCGCCCCAAGACGGGCTCAAGGCCGACGCGCCGATAATCCATGAGGACCTGCAGGACTATATCAAAGTCTTCGAGGCGATCTGTGGCGGCAACATCGCCTCGGAAACCGATCTCGCCGAGGGCGACGTCGAAGCCGCCTGGGCCGATTGCGACCTTATCGTGGAGGAGACTTACGAGACCGCGGCCCAAGCGCATGTTGCGATCGAGCCCTGCGGCGCGCTCGCCGAGGTCGCGCCCGATGGCCGGATCACCCTGTGGTCGGCAAATCAGTCGGTCTTCCGGGTCCAAGCCAATGTCTGCGAATCGCTGCAAATCCCGATGGCGCGGCTGCGCTGCCTCACGCCCAGGATCGGCGCTGGTTTCGGTAATAAGATGGAGGCACACGTCCAGCCGATCGTGGTCCAGCTAGCGATCCGGACTGGCCGGCCGGTCAAGCTGATCCTGAGCCGAACGGAAGACTTCGAGATGGTCCGAGCTCGCCATCCCTACCAAATCCGCTGCAAGACCGGCGTCAAGAAGGACGGCACCTTCGTTGCTCGCGAGCTTGAGGCGCTGGTCGATTGCGGCGCTTACAGCGACGACAGCCCGGGAGTGCTCGGCTTCAGTCTGCTGATGGGCCGCGGGCCCTACAGGATCCCCAACACTCGCTGCTTCGGCAAACTGATTTACACGAACAAGATACGGTTCGGCGCGTTTCGCGGCTTCGGCAACCCGCAGGTCAGCTTCGCCACCGAAAGCCAAATCGACACCATCGCCGAGAAACTCGGCATGGACCCGCTCGAATTACGGCTGAAGAACATTCTTGCGCCTGGCGAGCCCTGGTTCGGCGGCAGCGAGGTTGGCTCGAACGGGCTCGCGGCGTGCATCGAACGCGCGCGCGAAGCTTCGGGCTGGGATCAGCGCCGCGGCACGGCAAAGGACGAGAGCCGCGATGAGTCGGGGCACGGGCACCGCGGTATGGGGGTAGCGCTCGCCGGGCACATCAGCGGCCTGCTCGCGACTGGCGCGATTGTCCGCATGCTCGAGGACGGGACCGTCGTGCTCAACACAGGAGCGGTCGATATCGGCCAGGGCTCGGACACGGTGCTGACCCAGATATGCGCTTCGGCACTCAAGATCCCGCTCGACAGGATCACGATCGCCTCGCCCGATACCGACGGTTCGCCCTACAATTGGGGCACGACGGCGAGCCGGGTCACCTACACCACCGGGCGCGCGGTGGTCGCGGCTTCCGACAAGGTCGCCCAACAGATCAAAGAGCACGCCGCCGAGATGTTTGAATGCGCGGTCGAGGATGTCGAGCTGCGCGACGGCGGCCAGGTTGGGATCAAGGGCGTGCCGGAGAAGGCATTTTCGTTCCTTCAGATTTCTCTGCGCGCCCATTGGGCGGTGGGCGGCCCGATAGTCGGCGCCGAAACCCTGGTGTTCGACCGACCCTCGGTCGATCCCAAGAGAGCGGTCGTCACAGGGCTGCCATTCCCGCAGCTCGGCGTCTACAGCTTCGCCTGCATGATCGTGGAGGTCTCGGTCGACGAAGCGTCAGGCAAGCCCGTGGTCGAGGACGTCTGGTCAGCGCTCGATGTCGGCAAGGCGATCAACCCGGCCATGGTCGAGGGGCAGATTGAAGGCGGCTTCGTGCAGGGTATGGGCATGGCACTGATCGAGGAGATGGTCTGGGATGGACCGCGCCTCGCCAACCCGACGTTGATGGATTACAAGGCGCCGACCAGCCTCGATGCACCCTACAACATCCATTCCATAATCGTCGAAGAGCCCGAACCCGACGGACCGTTTGGCGCCAAGGGTGCCGGCGAGATTGGCCTGTGTCCGGTCCCGGCGGCGATCGGCAATGCGATCCGCAACGCAATCGGCGCACGGCTCGACCGGTTACCTATGACGCCCGAAAGGATATTGACGGCCATGCTGGGGGCGGGCGATGATTCCTGAAGACTATCCTGTCCAGGAGCCGATTTCCGAATTCGCGCGGCCCTATCACGACGAGGTCCTGCGCCGCGCGAAAGGGCTGGGCGGCGTCGAGGAGCGGCTCGGCGAAGACCCCTACCAGAGTTTGGTATTGTTCGAGGCACCCGATCCGTCGGGCGACGTGCTCGGCTTCATCCATGGCGGCGGCTGGACCAACGGCTACAAGGAGTGGATGAGCTTCATGGCGCCAGCGCTAACCGCCCGCGGCGTCACCTTTGCAAGCATAGGCTACCGGCTCGCACCGGCGCATCTGTTTCCCAGCGGCTATGAGGATTGCCTGGCCGGGATCGCCTGGCTCGCGCGCAATGTCGGCTCCCATGGCGGCGATGCCGACCGGATTTTCGTCGGTGGTCATTCGGCCGGCGGCCACCAGGCCGCGCTAATGGCGGTGCGAAATGATTGGCAATCGGCGCTCGAACTACCCGGCACGGTCATTCGCGGCTGCCTGCCAGTGTCTGGCGTTTATGAATTCCGAGAAGGGTCGGGGCTGACAATGCGCCCACGCTTCCTCGGCCCCGAAGCGGCCGGCATGGATACGCCAGCGAGCCCACTCGCGCATGTCACGGACCGCCCGCTACCCTTTCTCATCGCATATGGCGACAACGACTTTTCACATTTGATCGCTCAGGCCGAGGCGATGGAGACCGCGCTCAATTCGGCGGGCGGCGATGTCTCCAGCCTCGTGCTCGAAGGCTGCGGCCATCTTGAGGCGAGCCTTGCCACCGGCGATCCCAAAGCGCCGTGGGTTGGCGCCGCTGTCGACTGGATGCGCCGGCACTAGATCGATCTTCGCTGGATTTCAATCCGCGGCATGACAAAGGCGCTCGACTGGCCCGTCAACATAATCGAATTCGCCAATTCCAACGATGCTGATTGGATTACCGCCTCCTCTGTGGCGGTAATTCCGCTCAGCATTGACCCGTTAACTTCTGCATCCGCACGAAGCCTTCAGCGATCAAGAGAAAATAATATTGTGACGGCGCAGTGTAAGTTCCGTATTGCTTCTGCCCAGAGGGTGCGGAGTGTGTATCGGGAGATCAGGTGACGCTATCGCGAAGCCTGCGATTTGTCAGCCGTTAACGTGTCAGCGCCGCGTCAATGCCTGTCCGGCCAATCCTAAACGCAAGGCCGACTATTGCCAAAACACCGTTTAGATTGTTCTCCGAATTCGCCGCCGTAACCTGGCTTGACAGAAATAGTCCGCTGTTAAGAAGCGGGTTTGAGCGCTGATCGAGGCGTTATCGCGTCCCATATGGCGGCGATGATTTTTCGTAAGAGTTTCGTCAACCATTTGAGGATGAGGCGCAGGGGTTTTGTCACGGGAACTTATGGATGTGCGGCGGCTGGCCGAGTAGCTTCTGAGAATGTCATCAATCTCGTATGCCCGACATCAGCATCCATCGACCGTGATCCAGCATTCCGTCTGGCTCTAACTCCGCTTCACGTTGATCTATCGCTATGTGGAGGAATTGCTCGCGAAGCGCGGCCTCGACGTTTCATACGAAACTATCCGGCGCTGGGCACTGAAGTTCGGACCCGCATTCGCGAAACGGCTTCGACCAAGCTCAAGATGGCACCTGGATGAAATGGTCGTCCGTATCGGTGGCAAGCGGCTGTATCTGTGGCGCGCGGTCGATGACGAGGGCGAAGTTCTCGACGTTCTTGTTCAGCGGAGGCGGGATAAGGCAGCGGCCAGGAAGCTCATGCGAAAGCTTCTCAAGAAACAGGGCTTCGCGCCGAAAGCCATCGTCACCGACAAGCTCAGATCATACTCATCGGCCTTCCGGGATATTGGTCTGAGCGCACGGCACGAGCAGGGGCTGAGACAAAACAATCGGGCGGAGAATTCACACCTGCCGGTCCGGCGACGAGAGCGAAAACTTCAGCGCTTCAAGTCACCAGGTTCCGCTCAACGCTTTCTCTCCGCCCATGCCGCCGTATACAACACCTTCAACCTGCAGCGCCATCTCATCTCTCGTCGAACGCTGCGCACCTTCAGAAACGAAGCGGCTGAGCAGTGGAACGCCGCGGTGGCCGCTGCTTAACAGAAAGTCACTCTCAGGACATTCATGCTTGCGTCTATGTTCCCGTGACAACACCCAAACCGTGGTCGGAATTGTCGCCCGTAGAGACGCTCTGCGAGTTCCGGGAGAATTCTGAGCCACCGCGTCTCTCGGCCGCAGATATGACGAGCACGGCAGCCCGACCCGCCGGAAACCCGCGACTATTGCGACGCAGTACCGTGAGTCGCGATTTTCCGGAAAGCGGGTGGTGGAGCCGAGGGGAATCGAACCCCTGACCTCTTGAATGCCATTCAAGCGCTCTCCCTACTGAGCTACGGCCCCGGATTGTCAGGGGCGGGCTGTTTTGCCCGCCACGGGGGGGAAACTAGGGGCGCGTATGGCCCAGCGCAAGGGAAAATCTTGGCGCCCGCCACGGCGCGTATCGCCGCCCGGTGATTTTATCCGCGCTATCAGCTCTCGTCGAC
>JAPULJ010000107.1 GCA_027295145.1 Alphaproteobacteria bacterium
TACGCGGCCGAGATCGCTCAAGCCCATCCCGGCCGCTTCGGCGTCTTCGCCAGCCTGCCTCTGCCCGATGTCGAGGCCAGCTTGCAGGAAATCGGCCACGCTCTCGACGAGCTGAAGGCAGAAGGTATCGGCCTCCTCACCAGCTACGGCGATCGTTATCCCGGCGACGCCGAATTCGCGCCCGTCTTCGACGAGCTCGACCGACGCGGCGCGGTCGTCTATTTCCACCCGACCAATGCTCCGTGCAGCAAGTGCCAGCCGGAGATCCCTGCGGCGACGCTCGACTTCCCCTTCGATACGACGCGCGCCATCGTCAGCCTGCTGTTCGGCGGCACTTTCGCGCGCTGCCGCAATATCCGCTTTATCTTCTCCCACGCCGGCGGCACGGCGCCTTACCTCGCCGAGCGCATTGCACGACTCGCAGTGCGTCCCGAATTCAAAGAAAAAATGCCGAACGGTGTGATCCCCGAACTCCAGCGCCTCTACTACGATACCGCGCTGTCGGCCAACTGGCAGGCCTTTCGTAGCCTCTTCGAGCTGGTCACGCCCGACAAGGTGCTGTTCGGCAGTGACTACCCGTTTGCCCCCGAAGCCACGATGACCGGGAGCGTGAAGGCCCTGCAGGAAATGGGGCTGGAGCCGGCTGTCCTGAGCGGCATCGAACGGGGCCATGCGCTGCGGCTGTTTCCTCATCTCGGGGCTGCGTAGGGGAGGGTTTCAAACCCGCCCCTACGGACGACGGACGAGAATCCTCTACCGCCGCGCCACCATCAGCTTCTTGATCTCGCCGATGGCCTTGGCTGGGTTGAGGTTCTTGGGGCAGGTGTTCGAGCAATTCATGATGGTGTGGCAGCGATAGAGCTTGAAGGGATCTTCGAGCTCATCGAGGCGCTCGCCGGTATGCTCGTCGCGGCTGTCGGCGATCCACCGATAGGCTTGCAACAACACGGCGGGGCCGAGATAGCGCTCGGAATTCCACCAGTAACTGGGGCACGAGGTGGTGCAGCAGAAACACAGCACGCACTCCCATAAGCCGTCGAGTTGCTTGCGCTCCTCCTCGGATTGCAATCGCTCGCGCGTGGGCGGCGGCGAATCGGTCTTGAGCCAGGGCTCGACCGAGGCGAGTTGGGCATAAGCGATGGTGAGGTCGGGGATCAGGTCCTTGACCACAGGCATATGGGGCAGAGGATAGATGCGCACCGGCTTGGTGCCCTCGGGAATGAAGCTGGTGCAGGCAAGCGTGTTGACCCCGTCGATGTTGAAGGAGCACGAGCCGCACACGCCCTCGCGGCACGAGCGGCGGAAGGCGAGACTGGAATCGATCTCGGTCTTGATCTTGATCAGCGCATCGAGAACCATCGGCCCGCAGCCATCCATGTCGAGCTCGAACCGATCGAGGCGCGGGTTCTCGGAAGTATCGGGATCGTAGCGGTAAACGTCGAAGCGGCGGATATTGTTCGTCCCCTCGGGTGCCGGCCAGTGCTTGCCCTTGGCGACCTTCGAGTTCTTCGGCAGTGCGAATTCGACCATCAGTAGACCCGTATTTTTGGTGGAAACGCCTGGACCTCGTTGGTCATCGGGGTGAGGCTCACGGGGCGGTAGCCGAACGTGACCGCGCCCTTCTCGCTGCACCAGGCCAGCGTGTGTTTCATCCAATTCGTATCATCTCGGTCGGGGAAGTCCTCGCGCGCGTGGGCGCCGCGGCTCTCTTGGCGGTTCAGCGCGCCGTTGAGCGTGACCTGGCTCTGATACATCAAATTGTCGAGTTCGAGGGTCTCGACGAGGTCGGTATTCCAGATCATAGAGCGGTCGGTGACGCTGATATCCGGGCGTTTCGTCCATGCCTCTTTCAGCGCCTTGGTGCCTTCCTTCAGCGTCACCGCTTCGCGGAAGACGGCGCAGTGGTTCTGCATCACCTTCTGCATTTCCAGACGCAGCGCGGCGGTCGGGATATCGCCTGACGCGTGGCGGAAATCATCGAGCCGGGCAAGCCCCGCTTCGCCATTGCCGTTAGATAGGGGTTTTTGCCGCTCGCCGGGCGTCAAAATTTCGACGCAGCGGGCGGCGGCCGATCGACCGAAGACAACAAGATCGAGCAGCGAGTTCGAGCCCAGGCGGTTGGCCCCGTGGACCGAAACGCACGCCCCCTCGCCGATCGCCATCATCCCCGGCACCACCGAGCTGGGGTCCTTGCCCTTTAGGGTCACCACCTCGCCGGTATGGAGCGCCGGGATACCGCCCATATTGTAGTGACAGGTCGGCAACACCGGGATCGGCTCCGTGGTGACATCGACACCGGCGAATATACGGCTGGTCTCGGAAATGCCCGGCAGTCGCTCGTGGATCAGTTCCGGATCGAGATGTTCCAGATGCAGATGGATATGGTCCTTTTCAGGGCCGACGCCCCTTCCTTCGCGGATCTCCATCGTCATCGCACGGCTGACGACGTCGCGGCTGGCGAGGTCCTTGGCCGACGGTGCATAGCGCTCCATGAAGCGTTCGCCCTCGGAATTGGTCAGGTAGCCGCCTTCGCCGCGCGAGCCCTCGGTGATCAGCATGCCGGCGCCGTAAATGCCCGTGGGGTGAAACTGGACGAACTCCATATCCTGCAGCGGCAGACCGGCGCGCAGGACCATGGCGTTGCCGTCGCCGGTTTGGGTATGGGCGCCGGTGCACGAGAAATAGGCGCGCCCGTAGCCGCCGGTGGCGATGATCGTCATTTGCGCGCGGAAGCGATGGATGGTGCCGTCGTCGAGGTCCCATGCGGTGGCGCCGAGGCACGAGCCGTCGTCGTCCATGATCAGATCGAGCGCGACATATTCGATGAAAAACTCGGCCCTATGCTTGAGGCTCTGCTGGTAGAGCGTGTGTAGCATCGCATGCCCGGTGCGGTCGGCGGCGGCGCATGTCCGTTGCGCTGTTCCCTCGCCGTAGTTCGTCGTCATGCCGCCAAAGGGCCGCTGATAGATCTTGCCCTCGGGCGTGCGCGTGAAGGGCACGCCGAAATGTTCGAGTTCGATGATCGCGGGGATCGCCTCACGGCACATATATTCGATGGCGTCCTGGTCGCCGAGCCAGTCCGAGCCCTTGACCGTGTCGTACATGTGCCAACGCCAGTCATCCTCGCCCATGTTGCCCAGTGCCGCCGAGATGCCGCCCTGGGCGGCGACAGTGTGGCTGCGGGTGGGGAAGACCTTGGTGACGCAAGCCGTGCGCAGTCCCTTTTCCGCAAGGCCAAATGTCGCGCGAAGTCCAGCGCCGCCGGCGCCGATCACCAGCACGTCGTATTCGTGCTCGACAATCTTGTAGGCCTGCCCAAGAGCTGACGGGGCTTTGGCATTCGATGCTTTGGCGGCCATGCGCGTCAGCCTACAAAGGCAATGCGGCTGACCGCGAACACCGCGGCGAGGCCAAGGATAAGAGCACCGAACTTCACGCAAACAATCAGCGTAATTTTACGCCATTCGCTATGCACGTAGTCCTCGATCACGACCTGCAGGCCGAGCTGGCCGTGGTGGAAAACGGCGAACACCAGGAGCACCAGCAGGATGGCATTGACCGGCGATGCAATCCAGGCGACCGCCGCGCCGTGTCCGGCGCCGATCAGCCCGAGGATGCCGGCGACGAACCAGAGGCATAAGGGCACCAGGGCAACGGCGGTGAGGCGCTGGGCCCACCAGTGGCCGGTGCCTTCGCGGGCCGAGCCAAGGCCGCGCGCGCGGCCGAGAGGAGTACGGAATGCCATCGCGCCTAGCCTCCTATAATCCCGTAGCCGATCGCCCAGGCGAGCACGGTGAGGGCGCTCGAAGCAATCACGACGAGCCAGGCGGTGGTGTAGCCGGTGCGCAGCTCGTAGCCGCGCCCGGCATCCCAGAACAGGTGCCTAATGCCGTTGGTAAGGTGGTAAAAGAGCGCCCAGCTCCAGCCGAAAAGTACCAGTCGACCGAGCCAGTGAGACATCGCGGATTCAACCTGTGCATAGGCCTGGGGACCCATCGCGGCGGCGAGAAGCCACCACACCAACAGCAGCGTGCCGGCGGTCAGTGCGACTCCGGTCATTCGGTGCATGATCGACAGCGCCATCGTCCACTGCCAGCGGTAGATTTGCAGATGCGGGGATAACGGGCGGTCACGTGTTGTCATGGCCCGGTGCTCAATTTTTCTGTTCCGTAACGGCGACGCTCTCTCACGAAGTCCTCGAGATCTTCCGAGGGTGCTGGCGCCACCGGGTGGTGAACTGCCCCCGCCTCACATTCGTATTTAGTCCCTGCCGGGGAGGCAGTCAACGACGGCCAGGGCGCGCATGATGGGGTTGAATAGATATCAGGCCACCCACCCGGCCGCCCGTCCCGCAGCGAAGTACGAGCCTCTCGCGATAAGCCACTGTTGAAAACTACGAATTCCGGTCAAAGTATTCACGAAAATAATACAGGTAATCACTTCCTGTGAATAACTCTGTGGAAAAATTGTGTAGGACATGTGAAAGAATGTCTTATTTATACACAAGAAATATTTCGGAGTGGCAATATTTATATTGCGCGTATTCAATAAATCCGCAAACATTACTATTGGTACGCATAGGCGTATGGAGTGCTGTTTCCCCGGATAGGACCGATACCGCCTCGCGCGGCAGCGGCTTATCAGGGATAAGGCTCCAGGGGAGGCCGGGGCTCCGTTCGCGGGACCAAGGCGCCTCGCCGCCGGGGTAACCGGTGGACCGGACGGGGGCTCGAAAGGGGTTTCGCCCGGCAAGCTCGGAGACCAGCAAACGGTGGCAGCGCGGCAAGCGGCTCCTTCGGGGGTCATATCGGCCATTACGGCGCGCCGGATCTACCTGGGACGGGCGCATTCCAGCCGCGATGGCGGATCAAAGCCACGAGCCTTGCGGACCAGGGGTCCGGTTGGCCGGCTCTTTTGGGCCGGTTCCACCGATCCCGAGGCGTCAGGGTGTGTGTCTCCGCCGGACACCATTGCGCCGACCCCCCGGTCGCGCTCCTGGCGCCTCTTTCTATGAGCAGGTTCTGCGCGATCAAGCTCGTCCTTCGAGACGGGCACTACCGCGCCCTCCTCAGGGAGAGCCTGCGGATTGCCGATCCGGCGCCCAATGCTCATTCTGAAGCGTATTCGCAGCCGAGCGCTTCGAAATACGGACGGTGCGAAGCAATGTGTTTATTATGTGGTGCCCTGGCGCCGCCAAGAAGTACGGCACTGCCGCCGTTCGACAAGATGCCGAAGCGCGAGCGGCCAAGCGTGGTCTGAACGCCCCATCCGTGCACGCCCGGGGCCCGGCTCAGGAGGCTCGCCCATAGGTCTCCGGAATCCCGGCCTGGAAATCGAGCAGGCGTTCTTCCTGCTTCGTTCCCAGATGATCGCGGGCGGCGGGCACCGGGTCGGCGTCCTGCAGGAACGGGTTGGCCGCCGTCCATTCGCCAGTATGGACGGAGTACTCCAGATAGATGCCATTGGGGTCCTTGAAGTAGATCGACTTGCAGAAGAAGTGGTTGATCACTTCGGAGACGTCGACGCCGTGCGATTCGAGATGCTTCTTCGTCGCAATGAGCTCGTCCTCGGTTGCGCAGGTCAGCGCCACATGGTGCGCGAAGCCCCCGTCGACCGGCGGTGTCTCGCTGCCGAAATCGAAGAACGCCACGGCGTCGCCATTGCCGATGTCGAAGAAATAGTGTTTACGGTTGCCAAGGTCGGTCGGCGGCAGCTGCGGCAAGTCGGCGAACGGGTCCTCCGGCGGTAGGTGCAGCGTCACGATGATCGGGCACTCCAGGACCTCGGTCCAGAAGCGCACGGTCTTGTCCATGTTGCTGGTCGACAGAGCGAGGTGGTGCAGGCCGCGTCTGGATATCGCCATCTAATCCTCCCTGGTGTTTGCGGCATCGGCTCGCCGCTTTGCTTCGTGTCTGTCCTCAGATTGAGACAGATGTTGCCTGATCCAAGAGAGGTTCTGGCTCATCTGGTCTGGCTCTAAAGCTTATTGTGACTCCCGTCGCAAAATGGCGCGCCGCCGGTTTGCTTGCAGGCGCACAAGTAAGCGGTCTTATTCTCATCCGCTTTGAAGATCACTGGCGTCATCCCGGTATCTTTGTGCGAGCCGTCGCAGAAGGGCTGGTTGGCGCTGCGCCCGCAGGCGCACCAGGCGTAGGTCTCGCCCGCTTTGAGGTCGACGGCGATAGGCTCCTTCTGGAAAATGACCGCTTCGTTCATGTCTGTTCTTCCTTTTTTCGTAAGCCACGGGTTTGTTCACGCCGGAACCGTCTATAATGGTGGCGCCGCGTGCGATCCTTTAATTAACAAACATAGTTGTTTTGATAAAGTAGGTACTATAAAGTAACTAAGTATGCCCCTTCCCACCAGCCCAACCGCGTGTCCGATGGACTCCCTTCTGCGCCTACTGATGGGGCCGTGGACGACTCAGATTTTGTGGGTTCTGTCGAGCCAGGGGCCCTTGCGGTTCGGCGTGCTCAAACGCGAAGTCACTGGGGTATCCTCGAAGGTATTGACCGACCGGCTGCGGATGCTCGAAGCCGCCAGCGTCATCTATCGCGACTACAAGCCGACCGTCCCACCGGCGGTCACTTACGGGCTGACCACCCGCGGCGAAGAGCTTCACCAGGTGCTCGACACGCTCAACGAAATATCGCTGCGTTGGGACAAGGAAGAACAGGCGGCACGCGCGGACGAAGATGCTGCCTCCCCTAGCGCCGCGGCATGAGCACCCAGTAGTCGAACCCACCATATTTGTTTTGCTCGGCGTCGCTGTCCTGACTTGCCTGGTAGTGTGGTTAGCCGCCGATGGGTTCCTCATTCCGGGCCTCGATCGTGATCGCCGCGGCAAGCCAAGCACCGGCAATTAGCAGTACACGTGCACCATTCGCATTTCGAGACGCGCGTCCGAGAATATGCGAAGCCGGCAAAGTGAGCGAACCGGACCGCTCGGCGTTTCCAGGAAAATGCAAACCTTGCAAATCTTCGCCACGATCTCACCACGGAATTACCTAAAATCTGCGGCTTTGTTAGCATTTCGTAAGCTGTTTCGGCGTATTTCGGACTGGAACCGGTCTGCCAGCCCGGCGCATCCGGGCGCTTAGATTGGGACTCGTCGCTCTTCGTGCAGGCCTCTAAACCGGGAAATCCCAGATGAAAAGCACTGCCCGTGGAAGCATGCTCGTTGTATCTTGGCTAGAACGGATCGGCTGATGAACCTATTTTGGGCACCGGGACAAGGCGAGGCGACAAGAGAGATCTGCCGCCATTTGAGTGGGAAAGAGACGGTTCGGTTCTATTTTCTCGCCTTCTTGTTTGGTCTCTGTAGCTTCGCCATTCCGTCGGTAATTTTAGTCTCGATTTTGGGATTTGGACCGATCGTTGGGTTACCGGCTGGTCCTGGCTTTGCCTTGGTCTTGCTATTTTTTTGCCTCTTGCTCGGAGCCTGGTTCCTACTTCGCTTGCAATGGCGGCTCCTGCTAAGCACCCGGTTCGCCAGGAGCAATGGTTTTACCATGGCCGACATAAAGGCTAGGCGGCCCTGGTCCCGCAGTGACTATGTCATCGTGGTAGGGATCACTATGCTGCCCCTGATCGTCGTAGCTTACTACTGGAAGTAACCCGGAATGTGACCTTAACCGGAATTCGACCTCGCTCACCATCTGTCCTTGTCACAAATTAGATCCTGACGCATGAGTGATGGAGACCACTATCGCGACTACAAGCCGACCGTCCCACCGGCGGTCACCTACGGGCTGACCGCCCGCGGCGAAGATCTTCACCAGATGCTCGACACGCTCAACGAAATATCGCTACGTTGGGACAAGGAAGAAAAGGCGGCGCGCACGGACGAGGATGCTGCCTCCGCTAACGCCGCGGTATGAGCACCCAGTAGTCGAATTCGAGTACCACTGCAGGGTCGAACTTCCCTTCACTGTCCCGGTCGGGGAAGCCGGCGCAGGCCTTGTCCTTGACCGCCAGGGTTCGCAGCCGCAGGGCTCCGGCGTCCTTGCGGCCGGCCAATTCCTGGCATTCCAGTACCTCGCTCCAGGCGTAGATCGTATCGCCGGCGAAACTCGGCGCAACGTGGCGGCCGCCATTGATCGCCAATAATTTGCAGCCATTGCCGAGGCCGTTGAAGGACAGCGCCCGGGCCAGGCTGATGATGTGGCCGCCATAGACGATGCGCCTGCCGAAGCGGGTTTCCCCGGCTGCGTGCTGGTTAAAATGGACCTTGGCGGTGTTCTGGTAGAGCCGCGTCGCCATCATGTGCTCGGCCTCCTCGATGGTCACACCGCCCGCATGATCGATGCGCTCGCCGGGCGCGTAATCCTCCCAGCGGGCCGCCGAGCCGGCCAGGGCGTCGTCGTATTCGGTAAATTGAAGCACACCGGGAACAATCAGGTCGCCCGGATCGACCAAGCCGGGCAGGTCAGGAACGCTCGGCTCGGGCGCGGCTGCGTCTTCATCGCGTTTGTTGACCATCACCCAGCGAACGAAATCGAGGACGCTTTCGCCGCGCTGGTTACGGCCAACCGAATTGACGTAGACGACGCCTGTCTTGCCGCTGGAATTTTCCTTGATCCCGATGACCTGCGAGACGGTGGTTAGGGTGTCGCCGGGAAACACCGGCACGCCGAAGCGACCGTTGGCATAGCCTAGATTGGCGACAGCATTGAACGAGACGTCCGGCACCGACTTGCCGAATACCATGTGGAAGACCAGCAGATCGTCGATCGGCGCGCGCTCGAAACCCAGCGCCCGGGCGAAATCATCCGAGCTCTGCAGGGCGAAGCGCGAGCCGGTGAGCGCGGTGTAGAGCGCGACATCGCCCTCGCTGATGGTGCGCGGAGTAGCGTGGCGCAAGCTCTGGCCGAGGCTAAAATCCTCAAAGAAGTTTCCCGTGTTTGTCTTGTTGATCGCGGTGATGGTGGGCATGGCTCTTCCGTATCGCTAGAGGGGACGGGAGTCTACGCCTGGGCGCCGGCGCTGCAATCGGGATTCTGTCCACTATCGATTGGCAGGCCGGGGCAGGGGCGCTAGTCTTGAGCCCGCCAGAAGGGCGGCACACCGCTCCGGCAGGGGAATTGGAAACCGAATCGAGGCGCACCACAATGTCGTATTCTAGAAATTTTATTGACCGCGTTATCCGTACTGCCAGCGCAGCGGCCGTGGCGGCAGTTGTCGTGCTGACCGCTCCGCTTATTACCCAAACCGCCGCGTCCGCCGGTGAGATCGAACCGGCCTCGCCGCAGCCCAAGGCAAGCCAGCTTAAACCGGGGCTCGCCGTCTATTACAGTTTCAACTACGTGCGGGCGATCAAGTGGATGCTTTATTATACGAGGAACAATAAGGGCCAGTCCGGCACTCCCTTGCCGCAGATCAACTACAAGACCGGGATCGGCAACGTGCTGACGAGCAACCGGGCCGACGGAGTCCTGGCCACCATCGAGGGCTTCATCAAACTGGACAAAGCGGGGCCCTACATTTTTAAGATCAATGCCAATGATGGCGTGCGCGTTCTGCTCGCCGGCAAGCGTATTCTCGACGATCCTAAATGGCACTCTCTGGGCGATGCGATGACCGCGCCGGTCACGGTGCAGATCAAAAAACCCGGCTGGTACAAGCTGAAGGTCCTCTATTTCGAGCGAAAGGGAACCTCGACGCTGCAGCTCTACTGGCAGCCGCCGGGCGCTGGCGCAGCGAACATCGTCCCGGCCGGGGTACTCGCCCATCAGATGAAGTAGGCTATCAAATCTTTGAGAGACCGCTTGACGGCCGCACGAACGGGGCGTTACCGTTCACTTGTTTCAAGGATCTCTCACAGAGGGAGAAACTGATGCGCATCGTTAAAGCAACAATGTTGGCTGCAATCGTAGTCGCCTTCTCCTCTCCGGCTTTTGCCGGCGGAAGCGGAAGCGCGGGTTGCGGTGGCTATTCCTCGCAGAAATCCGCGCAGACGACCGTCACCAAGACCGGTCCTCAAACCACGGTCAAGCAGACCGCGGTCAAACAGACCGAGGTCAAGCAAGTCAAGCTGACCGATTCCAAGACGCGGTAGCAAGCGATCAGGTTTTGTTTTTGGAACCCCGCTGGCTGCTCTTGGGCCGCCTGCGGGGTTTCGTTTGACTTGGTTTGTTTGTCTGCCCGCTGGTGCGATGATTACGCCGACAAGACGACAAAGCCGGCGCGCGGGAAATGGACCACCACCTCGCCGACACGTACGTCGACGCGCCGGATGGCGATTTCGTGCGGGTTCGATGCTAGGAGCTCCCCGGCGACCGGGTCGCGCCCGGTGTCGTCGGGCGTCACCGTAACCTTGTCGCCGGGCTTGAGACCGCGCGGATCATTCGCATCGGCGTCCTCTTGCGTCTCTGACTGACCGACCTTTGCCACGTCCAGTGCCTCGCCCGGTTCCATCGGCTCCTCTTCGCCGTGGCTGATTTCCCTCACGCGCTTCATCCACGGGGCGATATGCGGGAAGCTTTCGTTGAGGCTGGTCATCGCCTTTCGGGCGCCACGAGCGACGAACCACAGGCTGAGATAGGGTCCGAAATCCGCCAACCCCGGCTCATCGCCATGCACGAAGGCGCGGTCGTCGGCGAGTTGCCGGTCCAGGAAGCCGACATGGGCACGGAGCTGATCTAAGTTCATCGGCGCCGCCTTTTTCCATCGTTCGATATCAACCGGCCGGCCCGAAAAATTTGCCCGGTCCTCAAGAAACGCTTCGGGCAATCTGTCGCCGATTGCGGCGAAGGCGACGCCGACCGCGGCCAGAAACAATGGTCTGTCGGACCAGAACAGGAGCCCATAACCGAGCCCCTCGCTGCTGTTCGGAAACAGCGTAGGCTCGGGATACCGGCGTTCCAGTTCCCTTGCGATGCGCTGGCTGTCGCAATAGATATCGGCGCCGATCTGCATAACCGGTGCTTTTCGGTAACCGCCGGTCAGCGGCACCAAATCCGGTTTGGGCATGATCATCGGCATGACGACCGAGCGCCACGGCAGTTTCTTGAGGCCCAGCATCAGTCTCGCTTTCTCCGAGATCGGCGATTCGGGGTAGTGGTGCAGGATGATCTCGGACATGCGTATCTTCTCCCTTAAGACCGTGCTCTAGGCGTGGGACAGCGTGTGCGTTCGTGTCAGCGGATTTGGTGGCGGGTCATTTCGCGGCCCATCCGGCCCGAGAGCCAGATGCCGTACATTTTGAAATCGCTGATGAACGACCACAGCGGATAGGTGAAGGTCGCCGGGCGGTTCTTTTCGATGAAGAAATGCCCGATCCAGGCGAAGAGGTAGCCCGAAACAAAGGCGCCAGCGATCAGCCACCAGATCTGCGTGGCAATCGCCGCGATCAAGCAGCCGATCCCCAGGCTGGTGCCGAAATAGTGCAACGCCCGCGTCATTGGATTTTTGTGCTCGCTCAGATAGTTGGGCCAGAAATCAGCGTAGCGTTCGATCTTTTTCGCCATTATTCGAAACCTCATAGCGAATGCGCAATGCACGAATGGGTCTTGAACTGGATCGTCCGGCGCGCGAATTTAGTATAGACTTGCAACGCCCGCAGCGGAACCAGCCCCCGGGGCGCCGCGGATCAGGATCAGAAACATGAGCCACACCATCGCCGTCGTTGGCGCCACTGGCGCCGTCGGCAAGGAAATACTCGAAGTGCTCGAGCAGCGGGAATTCCCGATCAAGGAAATCCACGCCGTCGCCTCGAGCCGTTCCGCAGGGACTGCCGTGCCCTTCGCCGGCGACGAGGTGACCGTCGAGGATCTCGACAAGTTCGACTTCACCGGCATCGATCTGGCACTGTTCTCCCCCGGCGCCGGCGTTTCGAAGATCCACGCCCCGCGCGCTGCCAGCGCCGGCTGCGTGGTCATCGACAATACCTCGCACTTCCGTATGGACGAGGACGTGCCGCTGGTCGTCCCGGAGGTCAATCCCCAGGCCCTCGCAGGTTATACCGCGCGCAATATCATCGCCAACCCCAACTGCTCGACCATCGAGATGGTGGTCGCGCTGAAGCCGTTGCACGATCTCGCCCGCATCCGACGGGTCTCGGTCGCCACCTACCAGGCGGCGGGTGGCGCTGGTCAGGCGGGAATGGATGAGCTGTTCGAGCAAACCAGAGCAGTCTTCGCCAACGAGCCGATTGTGAAGACCAAATTCACCAAGCAGATCGCTTTCAACGTGATCCCTCATATCGACGCTTTCCTCGACGATGGCGCGACCAAGGAAGAATGGAAGATGGCGGTCGAGACCAAGAAGATCCTCGATCCGGCCATCGATGTCTTCGCGACGTGCGTGCGCGTTCCGGTCTTCATCGGTCATGGGTTGGCGGTCCATGCCGAGTTCGAGGAGCCGATCGACGAGGCGGCGGCGCGCGAGGCGTTGCGAGCCGCACCTGGCATTTCAGTTGTCGACCACAGGGCCGACGAAGGCTACGTGACGCCGCTCGAATGTGCCGGCGACGATCCGGTCTTCGTCAGCCGCATCCGCAAAGACCCAACGATCGAGAACGGACTGGGCTTCTGGGTCGCCGCCGACAATCTACGCAAGGGCGCCGCGCTCAACGCCGTACAGATCGCCGAAGTGCTGGTCGAGAGCTACCTGCAAAAAGCCGCTTGAGCGAACATGAAACAACTCATTTTCCACTCGGTTTAACCACTGGGCTATTGCGCTGGAAGGCCGCCGCCGGGGAGACTCGGTCGCCGAAGAGCTTCTTTCCTGTCGGCGTCAGGCTGGCCACCGCCATCATCCCGAAAAATACAATAACGACGCCGGAAACCCGGTTGACCCAGCGCATGCGCTTGTCGGTCAGGTGGTGGCGGCCGAGATGCACACCCGAGCACAAGATCCCCCACCAAAGTGCCGAGCCCGTGAAGACGCCCAGGATTAGCGCCCAGGCGGCGACCAGGTCGCCTTCCTTGACCACTGCGTTAGCGGCAACGAAGATTGGTCCGAAGGCCATGATCGTGATCGGGTTGGTGATCGTCAGCATGAAAGTGCGGAAGAAACTGGCGGCGTAACGGTGCGCCTTGGGCACTTCCACCCCGCGCACGATAGGCGCCTTCTTGAGCATGGTTTCGACACCGATGGCGACCAGCAGAATGCCGCCGATCAGCCGGAACAGCGATTCGTTCTCCAAGAAATAGTGGGCGACGAATGTCAGTCCGAAGGCGGCAACCGCGCCGTAGATGGTGTCGGCGATGGCGGCGCCGAGCCCGGAGATGAGCCCTGCGCCGATGCCCACCTGCAAGGTTCGCTGGGCGCACAGGATACCAACCGGCCCAACCGGCGCCGCGATCAGGAAGCCGACGAAAATCCCTTTGACGAAGAGGATGATCTCCATGCCGGGGCAAAGCTTTGCCACGGCGGCGTCGGCCTGTAAAGCGAAGGTGGGGATAGTCGTGCTGAGGTGTGGGGTGCGAACTTATTCCACAAGCCAGTCTGCTTGCCACTTGCCGGCGGTTCTTTGTAGGGTCCGCCGGCATTAGTAATAACCGAATAAGGAAATCGCCCTATGGAGCAACCCGGCCGCCCCCGCCGCAGCGTCCTTTACATGCCGGGCTCGAACGCCCGGGCGCTGGAGAAGGCGAAGGCGTTGCCAGCCGACGCCCTGATCCTCGATCTCGAAGACGCAGTCGCGCCCGACGCCAAGCGCACCGCGCGCGCCCAGGTTCTCGAAGCGGCCAAGAGCGGCGCTTACGGAGCCCGCGAGATCGTCGTCCGGGTCAACGCTCTGGACAGCCCCTGGGGGCGCGATGATATCGCCAAGGTCGCTAGTTCGGGCGCCGACGCGCTCCTGCTACCAAAAGTCGAGAGCGCCGCGATGGTTCTAGAGGCCGAAGCGCTGATGGCCGAGAATGGCGCACCTCAAGGCTTGGCGATCTGGTGCATGATGGAGACCCCCTTGGGCATTCTTCAGGCAAAGGAGATCGCCGGCGCCAGCCCGCGCCTCGCCTGTCTGGTGATGGGGACCTCCGATCTGGCCAAGGATTTGCACGCTCACCACACCGAACAGCGCCTGCCGATGCTGACCAGCCTGGGGCTCTGCCTGCTGGCTGCGCGCGTCTACGGGCTGGCCATCGTTGACGGCGTGCATCTCGATCTCGAGGACGAGACCGGCTTGCGGGAAGTGTGCCGGCAAGGCCTGGAGCTTGGCTTCGACGGTAAGACCCTGATCCACCCAAAACAGATCGCCGCCGCCAACGAAATCTTTGCTCCCGACCCGACCGGCATCGAGGAGGCGAAGAAGATCATCGCGGCCCATGCCGAGGCCGAGAAGGCGGGCAAGGGGGTGGTTCTTATGGGCGGCCGCCTGATCGAAAACCTCCATGTCGAAGACGCCCATCGCCTGCTGGCTCTGGCCAAGGCGATTGCAGAGATGGAGGCGGCTTAACCTTGCCACGCGACGGGTGTGGGCCCTGAGACGGGTGTGGGCCCTGCGACGGGGCAGGCCTTCCGACAGAGACGGGGGAAAAGCGTTTGCTACGCCGTCAGCTTGTCGAGCTCGCGCAGAAGGCTGT
The DNA here is from genome assembly GCA_027295145.1 of Alphaproteobacteria bacterium. GTDB lineage: Bacteria > Pseudomonadota > Alphaproteobacteria > JAPULJ01 > JAPULJ01 > JAPULJ01. Next base: position 14,529 of record JAPULJ010000107.1, read on the forward strand.
CGCCCATCACGTCGGTTGAAATTCGGGCGCATTTGTCCTGCATGATGTCGGAGGTGCGTAGGCCTCCGGCGAGCACGTTCTGCACCGCGGTCTCGATCAGTTCTGCGTCCTCCGCTGCATCGAAGGAATAGCGCAGGGCCATGGCGAAGGACAAAAGGGCGGCCAACGGGTTGGCGTGGTTCTGGCCGGCGATGTCGGGGGCGGTTCCGTGGACCGGCTCGTAGAGGGCATGGCGCTTGCCGGTCGCCGGGTCCTCCGCGCCGAGGCTCGCCGAAGGCAGCATGCCGAGCGAGCCGGTTAGCATCGCGGCAACGTCGGAGAGCAAATCACCGAACAGATTGTCGGTGACGATGACGTCGAACTGCTTGGGATTGCGCACCAGTTGCATCCCGCAATTGTCGGCCAGCATGTTCTCGAACTCGACGTCAGGAAACTCGTCCCTCGCGATCCGGTTGGCGATCTCCCGCCAGAAAGCGCCGGTTTCCATGACGTTCGATTTCTCGACCGAGGTCACCTTATTGCGCCGCTTGCGGGCAAGCTCGAAGGCGACCCGTAGGATGCGTTCGATCTCGGGCTCGGTATAGACCTGGTTGTCGAAGGCGCGGCGGGTGCCGTCGGGCAGCGTGTCCACCCCGCGGGGTTCACCGTAATAGACCCCGCTGGTCAACTCGCGCACGATCAGGATGTCGAGTCCCTCGACGATCTCGCGCTTCAGTGTCGAGGCATCGCTGAGGGCCGCGAATACCTGGGCCGGGCGTAGATTGGCGAACAGGTCGAGTTCCTTGCGCAGACGCAATAGCGCGGCCTCGGGCCGGTGTTCACGCGGCACGTTCTCCCACTTATCCCCGCCGACCGCGCCGAACAGGATGGCGCCGGCCTCGGCTGCCGCGGCCATGGTCGATTCGGTGATCGAAACCTCGTACTCATCGTAGCAGGCCCCGCCGACGAGATCCTGCTGCACATCGAAACTGATGGCTCGATGCTTGTCCATCCAACCGATCACACGGCGGACCTGGCTCATGACCTCGGGGCCAATACCATCGCCTGGCAGGATGAGGAGGTTCCGATTGGAAGCCATGTTAATCGCCCATTGTTGCC
>JAPULJ010000108.1 GCA_027295145.1 Alphaproteobacteria bacterium
TTGAGATATGAAATACGGGAGTAAGAAAGACGCAAAAAAGTGGGCCATGGATAAGCTTCGAGGCGGGCTAGTGGCCACCATTCCCACGCCGTTTCATGACGACACCTTGGAGGTCCACGAGAAGGACCTGAGAAGCCTTGCCAGGTACTGCGTCGACACGAAGAACGATGCCATTTTCATTCTCGGCAACGTCGGCGAGTTTTATTGCCTGACTCAGGATGAGCGCAAGAAGGTCGCCGAGATCGTCATTGATGAAGTCCAGGGCGACATCGCCGTTATCGTGCAGACCTCTCACCATTGCTCGAGAGATGTCATCGATCTTTCCCGGCATGCCCAGGAAAAGGGCGCGGATCTCGTTGCGACCCTGTCGCCGTACTTTCAGTGCGCGAACGATCAGTCTGTCGAAGAATGGTGGCACGAGACGTTCAAGGACCTCGACATCGGCGCGGTGTTCTACGACAGCCCGCTCTCACATCTGGTCACCGCACAGACTCTTGGCCGGATCGCTCGCGAGCTACCCAACATCGTCGGCGTCAAGGACGGGCGTCCCGACCAGATGTGGTGTTGGGAAGCCGAGCGGGAAGCCAATTATGAGATCTGGGTCAGCAATCCGCTGGAAGATCATTGGCCCTATGAAATGCGGATCATGAAAAATCCGGTTCTGTGCTGCGCCTGGCATATGTACCTTTTGCAGACACCGGATTACACCCCGATCCGCGACTACACCGACCTGATCATGGCCGGCAAGTGGGAAGAGGGCATAAAGAAGTACGACGAAATCGAACCCGGACGGCAGCTGCTCAACGACTTTTTCTGGCACAACTACCGCCGGGGTATCTACGTCGTCGGCTTCTGGAAGTACTGGATGCAGATGAAGGGCGTGATCAGTGGACACAAGGTGAGAACGCCACTCGTCGACATGACCAGAGAAGAAGAGGCGTGGTTGGAAGGAAGGTTCAAGCTTCTGCAGGATGGTATCCACCCGCGCAGCAAGCCCGAACTGCTTCCCTACCCGCTTCAGCAGGGCGGGGTCTCAGAGGGCCGGATGGCGATTTAGTGGAGGGTATCACCTGAAGAGACGGTTGCGGCCGAGGGAGTGCTGCGGTGCTCCCTCGGTTGGTCAATTCCGTTAATCGAGATAAAAAGAGACAGGCGGATCGATCATGGCGCAATTCATGCAAACTTTGCTGATGGTCTCCGTCATGTTTCTGGTGCTCGGCGTTGGGTTGCGCACCACAATCGGCCAGATTGTCGCAGTCGCAAGGCAGTTCCTCCTGCTGCGCGGCATGCTGGCCAATTTTCTCATCGTACCCCTGGCGTTCTACCTCGGCATGCTGTGGCTGCCATTGTCGTTGGACGTCAAGATCGGGATCATGATCATGGCGGCCGCCCCCATCGCCCCGATGGCCCCGCCGTTTGTCGGGATGGCCAAGGCGGATCTCGCCTATTCGGTCGGGTTGATGGCGATTGTCGCCTTGCTCAGCGTTCCCCTCACCCCGTTGATCCTGTCGCTCGCGCTGCCCGAAGGCACCGGGGGCCTGACGGTCGATCCTTGGAGTATCGTCAAGATTCTGCTGACCGCCCAATTAATCCCCCTGTGCGGCGGGATCGCGATCCGCCGCGTGCGCCCGGCCTGGGCCGATCAGCTCCTTAAGTTCGTACCGAGGATCGGGCAAATTGGCCTTCTAATCAGCGTCGGCTTCATATTGTGGGAGCAGGTTGAGCAGATTTCGGCGATCAGGGCTTTCGAGCATTCGATCATCCTGGCCATGGTCGTCGCGTCGCTCCTCATCGGCGACCTGACACTGATCGGCGAGACGGTGGGCCGGCGACGGTCGCTCGCGATCGTCACCGCGATAAGAAACGTGCCCCTCGCTTTCCTGATCGCGAACACGAGCTTTCCAGGAACGACCGTGGCCTCGGTGGTGCTTATCTTCTCGGTGTTCTCGATGCTCCTTAGCGTGATTTACGGCAAGCTGACGATCGGCAGGCGCGGCAAGGAAGCCGGGAGCTGAGGCCCGGGAGGAATCGCTCCAAGGGAAGGCATTGGCCATGCATAGCGCAACAGATCCACAGACGCCTTTACCGTCTGCCCAATCGGACTTGGGGATCGCGATTCGGATAGAGCTGGAGCGCCTCGCCACGATACGTACCGCCTATTCGTCTGAGCGCTCGCTGAAATCATGGATACGGACCGCCGTATCGCTCTACACATTCGGCTTCGCCGTCGCGAAGTTCTTCGACTACGTGGCTCTGGAACAGGGCGCAGCGCAATATTCGGATGGGCCGCGGTGGCTTGGGCTCGCTCTTTGCGTCACGGGGATAGTTTCTCTCGTGCTCGCCGTCGTCCAGTATTTGCGCAGACTAGGGACGATGAGCGATTTGGGCCTTTCCCACCTGTGGGACTACTTGCTACCCGCCGCGGCCGCAGCGGTACTCACGGCGGTCGGCATTGCCACGGCGATCAGCATCTCGCTGAATTGAATGACATGATTGGCGCCCAACAGCGCTTTGCCAAGTACAGGCGCCCCGGAGGAGCGGACCTTTATGAGCAGCACCGACGAACGGCAACCGACATCAGACGGCGAACACTTTGCAGCGTCGGAGGTGGCAAACGACTTCCGTGTTCGAGCCGCGTTCGTGCGCACGGCCATGTCGTCCGAGCAATCATTGATGTCTTGGATTCGGACATCGGTTTCCCTGTACACATTCGGCTTTGCGATCACACAATTCTTCTACTACATGGCGCGTCAGCAGGAGTCCGCGCAGCTATCGAGCGGACCTCGCCTACTCGGTCTTGCCCTTGTCGCAACCGGTATCCTCGCCATCCTGCTTGGAACAATCGAGCACGTTGTACGAATCAGGTCGATGAGGGAAGCGGGACTGCCGACAAACGTGCGGTTTCTTCTGCCGCTCGGATCGGCCGTCGCTTTCCTGCTCATCGGCATTGCCGCGCTCGTGGCCATCTCCTTGAACTGGCGTTTGTAGACCCGGCTATAGCCGAACTCCCGCTGGACCGAAAGTGGCTATCAGGCTGATGAGACAGAGGTGACAGATGATTAAGTCGTTCCTTCCGATCACCGAATGGCTACCCGCCTACCGACGCGCCGGGCTGCGTGGCGACATCATGGCCGGCCTAGCCGTCTGGGCAATGACGGTGCCGCAGGCCCTGGCCTATGCTGGGATCGCCGGCGTACCGCCG
>JAPULJ010000109.1 GCA_027295145.1 Alphaproteobacteria bacterium
AGCCTGGAACCACGGGCGAATCTGGCTGGGTCTTAGGTCTGTGCCCGCGATGGCAACCTAAAAAGCGGAGAAGGCGAAACTATGGCGAGCAATAATGAAGGGGTGCTGTTCGTTCCCTATGCCGACACTGTCGATCTGCTATCCGTTAAGGAGGCGCTGCGGATTGTCGAAGACGTGTACCGCATGCAGGGCGAGGGATCGGTGATGGCGTCTAGCCCACCGAGTTTCAAACTCGATGTCGGCGAACCGTTTCACAATCACTGGCACGTGAAATGCGCGCTCTTGAAGGAAATACCAATCACCGGCGTACGGCTTTATAACTATTTCGACGACGGCGACCGCAACACGGTGGGTCAGCTCGAATGCGGCCGCTATATCATCCTCGCCGATCCCAACACCGGTACAAACAAAGCCATCGTCGAGGAACACTGGACCTACGCCATCCGTAGCGCCGCCGCTACTCTGCTGCCGCTCAAATGGCTGGGGCCGAAAAACCCCAGGATCGTCGGGCTAGTTGGCGTCGGCACCATGGCGACCAACGCACTGCGTTGTCTGATGGAGCTCTATGACGGTATCGAGGAAATCCGTTGTACCTCACGCCGGCCGGAAACCCGCGAGGCCTTCGCCGCCAAATGGTCGGAAAAGCTCGGCATCAAAATCGTCCCAATGGAGTCCATCAAAGAGGTGGTCAGTGGCGCCGATATCGGCATCGGCGGAACCACATCGGACGAGATCATGTGCCGTGAAACGTGGCTCAAATCCGGCGCCACCTATGTATCCTTTACCCGCCGGGAATTCGAGCCCGAAGGCTGGACCAAATTGGACAAAGTTGTGGTTGATAGCTGGGAAATGAATATGAAAATGAAGCATTTCCGGAACTCGGCGGAGAACGGAGTGTTTACCCGCGACAATTTGCATGGCGAAATTCACCAACTGGTCCATGGCCAGGTGGCCGGACGTGAAAGCGATACCGAGCGAAACCTGATCCACACCACGGGATTGGTGGCGCTCGACATCGCCATGTGCCATTACGTCTATGAGAAAGCATTGGAAAAAGGCCTCGGCATCCGCTTGCCCTTCACGGGCGTAGGCAAACCCGGGCCAGCGGATTAGGCGTCGCCACGAACAGGCGCTTATGCTGTCGGAGCCGATCGGGCGGGATCAACCCCTGAATGACCGCTAAGGTCGTCGGATAATCGACTTCGGCGCCTTGAGGCTCATCCGCCCCATCCACGTAGAGGGCGGCCCGGGCCTCGATCCTACGCTGCGTCCGCTTTGCCCCTGACTGCGGACGATGAAAATTTAGAGTGCTGTGTGGATGGCTCCCGCGTTGTAAGGACTTTTCGACGCTATGGCGGCCAAGTCAGGTACAGTCCTGTGTCCGGCCTGTTGACGCGGTGTTGTTGCTCGATGGCGCTCAGTCGCCGAAAACCCAGCGGTAGATGCGCGAGTCATCCTGGTAGCCGCCATGGGTGGCGAACGGCTCGTTGTTCCAGAATTTCTCAGCAGCGGCGCGGTCGGGCAGTTCAAGCAGCAGAGCGGTGCCGATATTGTCGACGCCGTCGGCCGAGCGGATCGGTCCGCGGAAGATGAAGCTGTCCTCGTAGCGCTTGAAGTATTTCTCGTGATCCGTCAAGTGCGCCGCAAACAGAGGCCCGGTATCGGCGATTTTCGAGCCGGTGTAGAAGAACTGCTGCAGGCCCTTGCGCCGGTAGTCGGCCTGGCGTTTGAGGAAGCTGTTCGACCAGCGCTGGACCGTCACCCGCTCGACCGCGTCGGCGCGGTTCAGCGGCTCGCCGGCAATGAATGCGTCGGCAGCCGCGCGGTCATCAAGCTGCATGAAAAAGGTCGTTGCCAGGGTTTCCGCACCGTCATCCGAGACGATATGGCCATAGCCGATAACGCGGTCGCCGAAACCGGCAACATAGCGCTTCTGTTCCGGCAGCGTGGCATTGCGCAATACGGCGCTGCCGGGCCTGTACCAGGCGGTAATGACCCACTGCGCCGGCCTTGTGCGGTAATAGTTCTTCAGCTCTTCGGCATTGAGTCCATAGCGTGGATCGCCCGGCAGATAGGCCGCCGCTTCGCCCGTCGACATAATCCGTTCCCTCATCGGCTTACTGGATCGCCGTCAGCAGATACTCGCCGGGTGCAGGCGCGCGGTCAACGCACTCACCGCATCCGCCTTGCTGGTTGGATCTGCGCCTCATGTAGCCGAGACCGGCGAGGCCAAGGCCGAATATGGTGAGGGTGGTGGGTTCGGGCACTTGCACCGGTGGAATGGTGAAGGTAACGTTCGGTCGGACAACCGGGAAGGCGCTCGGTGGTTGGTGCCACCAGGTCTCACCTACTCGTGTACAAGGAGCTCTCCGATGGAAAGGGAACACATCAATCCGGCCGGGATCCACAAGCATCCCGCTTACACGCGGATCGTCACCGTCAAAGGGCCGATGAAGATCATCTTCATCGCCGGGCAAACTCCCTCGGATGAGAATTACAAATGTGTCGCACCGGGGGATTATCGCGCTCAATATCTCAAGGTCATGGAGAACCTGGATGTTCAGCTGAAGGCGGCCGGGGCGACCTGGAACGATGTCGTTTACCGGCGCACCTTCGTGCTGGATGTCGATGAGTACCGGAAAGTAAGCAGGGACCCCAACACGCCGAAATTCGGTGATCCGGAGAAACACCCGGCATCGACGATGGTTGGAGTCACGCGGCTCTCGGACCCGGAATTTCTAATCGAGATCGACCTGCTGGCCATCGTTGATGAATGACGAGGGTCCGCTCTGGGATGGACAGCGGACGCGCCACGGAGCTTCGAATCGGACGGGCTGGCGACCGACACCGGCCAATATCGGGTGAGGCCCGAGATTCTGCTTTCAGGCCAGGCTGTGTGAAAACGTGCCCGAGCTAAAATTCTTT
>JAPULJ010000011.1 GCA_027295145.1 Alphaproteobacteria bacterium
TTCGGCAGCAAGGAAAGAGCGCGGTCCATCTGGGCCGGGGTCACAGCGAACCCGGCGCTCGATCATCTGCAAGGCAAGATCGAATCGGCGCTGGTCCGTGCCGGCCTGCCACCCGAGGGTCGCAAGTTCGTACCTCACGTAACCTTGGCGCGGCTCAAATCGGCGCCGCCGGCGCGCATCGCTGACTACCTGACCGACCACGGGCTTATTGCCTGCGATTCGGTGAAGGTTCGCGCCTTCACCCTATTTTCGAGCTTTCTTTCACACAGTGGTGCGATCCACACGGCCGAAGCGGTCTACCAGCTGGACAGCGATTAATCTAACAACCCAGTTTGCCTAAATTTGCCTCGAGCGATGCGACATAACCGCCGCCGAAAAGCCGCACATGCACGAGCAGCGGATAGAGGTTGTAGAGATCGCGGCGGGAATCGAAGAATCCCGCGCGGATCGGCCTGATCTCGCCGTAGCGCCGGAAAAACGGCTCGCCGAAGGTCGAAAACAGGGTCGCGAAGGCTAGCTCGATCTCCGCATCGACATAATATATCGCGGGATCGACGAAGCCGGCGATGCGAGCATTACTCGCCAGCACGTTGCCGCCCCACATATCACCGTGAATCAGCGAGGGCTGCGCCGGCTCCTCGATCCATGCGCCGAGCCGTCCCGCCAGCGTCTCGATCCGCCCCATCGTTGCCGTCGGCAACCGACCGGCATCGAGCGCCACGCGGGCCATATAGAGCAGCCGCTGGTCGCGGAAGAAATCGAGCCAGGTTGCTTGCCGCGGGTTCGGCTGAGGCAGCGGGCCGATCAGCGTATCGCGCTCGTGCCCAAAGCTGGGCGCGCTAACCGCGTGCAGCGCCGCCAGGAGTTCGCCAGCATGCGCCTGCGCCGACGCATCCAACGGTCCCGAGGTCTCGATGAATTCCATGATCAGCAGGTCGCCCCCGCCGTGGATCACCGTCGGCACGGGCAGCGCCGAGTGCGCACGCAGATATTCCAGCATGTAGGCTTCGAGCATCAGGTCGCCGCCTTCGCCCGCGAACTTGGCGACCAGTATTTCTCCATCGTCGAAATCGGCCCGATAGATCTCGGCGATGCAGCCGCCGGAGAGCGGAGCGAGGCGCACCGGCCGCCGACCGATCGCCGCCTCGATACCCATCGCCGCATCTCGCTCCAGGGTGCTCATATGCGCGTTCTGGCCTAATTCTCTCGTGCCATAAAAAACCGTTCAGCCGAGATCGAATTCGCGTTCGATCGCGTCGATCAATCCGCTGGCAGCCGCCTCGACCATATCGAGCACCTGCTCGAACCCATCGCCCGCGCCATAGTAGGGATCGGGCACGTCGCGTGTCCCCAGATGCGGCGCGTAGTCAAGAAACATGCGGATGCGCGATAGCGCGTTTTCCGGCGCTTGGCGTTTCAGGATTTTGTCGTGGCCCCGGTCCATCGCCAGGATCAGCTCGAAGGTCTCGAAATCTGCCTCGCGCACCCGGCGAGCTCGCTGGCCGGAGAGATCGATCCCGCGCCGCGCGGCCGCCTCGATGCTGCGCGCGTCCGGCGGCTCGCCCTCGTGGTAGCTATGGGTACCGGCGGAATCGATCTCGATCCGCCCTTCATGTCCGCGCTCGGCGACCAGCTTGCGGGCGACGCCTTCGGCTGTCGGCGAGCGGCAGATATTCCCGGTGCAGACGAAAAGAACCCCTACCACATTGCCCTCCTCGGCATCGCTACCTCCGACCGGCTCCAGCCGCTATCATAGCGGTGCTTACGGACGCCAGACAGAACAGTTCATCGACGGGGTAGGTATATTGCGAAGAGACGGTCGGATCGTCATCCTGACGGGAGCGGGCATCTCCAAGGAATCGGGGCTCGACACCTTCCGCGATGAGGGCGGTCTATGGTCGAAAGTACGCATCGAGGATGTCGCCACCTACGAGGCCTACCAGCGCGATCCCGAGCGCGTCCTGGAATTCTATAACGAGCGCTGGCGGGGCATGGCCAGCGGCAATATCCGGCCCAACGCGGCCCACGATGCGCTCGCCCGCCTGGAACGCGATTGGCCGGACGAGGTGGTGCTGGTCACCCAGAATATCGACAATCTGCACGGCAAGGCGGGCTCTAAATCCCTCATCCACATGCACGGCGAGATGGCCAAGGCGCGCTGCGATCGCTGCCAGCATATCAGCCCGTTTGCCGAGGACCTGACCCTGTCGCTGTCCTGCCCGTCGTGCAAGAAGATTGGTGCAATGCGCCCGCACGTCGTCTGGTTCGGCGAGATGCCTCTCGAAATGGAGCGCATCTACGCGGCCTTAGGCACCTGCGATCTGTTCGTCTCGATCGGCACGTCGGGCAATGTCTACCCGGCGGCCGGCTTCGTGCAGGAGGCAAGTGCGATGGCCGGGGCGCATACGCTCGAACTCAACCTCGAACCTTCCGATGGCGCTTCTGCCTTCGCTGAGGCGCGCTACGGCCCGGCGACCGTACTCGTGCCAGCCTTTGTCGATCAAATGCTGAGCGAAGGTTGGGAAGCGGCGGGCGCTTGATGCCCGAGCCACGCAAGCCTTCCGACTTAGCCACCCTGCTAACCGAGATTCGCGCCTGCACCTTGTGCGTACCGAACCTGCCGCTCGGGCCTCGACCGGTGCTGCGCGCCTCACCCACCGCGCGGATCATGATCGTCGGACAGGCGCCCGGAACGAAAGTTCACGAAACCGGCGTGCCCTGGGACGACCCCTCGGGCGAACGCTTACGCGAATGGCTGGGGCTCGACAACGAGACCTTTTATGACGAGACCCGGATCGCCATCGTGCCTTCCGGTTTCTGCTATCCCGGACGACACGAACGCGGCGGCGATCTGCCGCCCCGGCCCGAATGCGCGCCGCTCTGGCAC
>JAPULJ010000110.1 GCA_027295145.1 Alphaproteobacteria bacterium
TAGTTGCGCCCCAGCACATTTCGCCCCCCCGGGGTTGCCGGTTGGGGCCAACACGAACGCGAGCCCCTCTCTCCAGCGATGGAGATCGTCGTGGCGTTGCTGGTGGGGGTGGGGGCACTGGGGCTGCCACTGGGGCCACTGGAGCCGCCGCCGCAGGCCGTTAACGTAAGGGCGACGGCCAAGGCGCCGTGCCCTGCGACTAAGGCAGAGCGCATAGGTACCTCCTTCGCGTCGATCAGTAGGTCTGCGCTGTGCAGACAGCATACCACCCGCAAATCGCCAATTGACGAGGAATCACAGCGACTTCAAGAACAAGGCATTACGTTCCATGTAAGCCTCTTACGCAAGCCGTAGACTGGCCCCGCCGGGATCGGCTACGTGACGCGCGGCTACGTGACGCGCCAGGCCGCCAGTGGGCGCGCTGGAACGTCCGCAGCGTCAACCTCACCGCACCCCGGATCGGCACCGTCACGGCCGCGTAGTGACGCCGAGAGCCACGACAGATGTCGATTCGAATCGACGCTTCAACGCTCTTGTCGATCCCGGCTTCGGCAAGTGTTGGCCTATCAACTTGGGTCCGCGACGGACCTAAGTTCGTGATTTTCCTGACCGCTTTTCGATTTCCAACGTACCAGCGGGCGTTGTGTGAGGTTTTCTGCGCTGACATCGGCGCCCGCCCTGCGTCCGCGACGTCGCTCAAGGCGTAAATCCGAGATCGATGATGCCACCGCCGTGACGCCGCTGGTCGTCCACATTAACGTGCCAACGGCCATTCGCATCTTGGTGCCCCACAGACGACCATGTCAGACCGTCGTCGGATAACTCAATGCGTAGAACGGCAGTCATCGGCACGTCGTGATAGCTGGCTCTCCAGTCGGCAGGATCAGCGCCATTTCTCTGTGCGCCAGCCTCCAGAGCATCGGCTATCCTCGGGTCGATATGCGACAGGTGCCGGTGAGCCGTCCAGCCGTGGCAGGCTGCAGAGGCCGGAACTTCCAGACGCACGAGAGCCCCGCTGAATCGGACCATCTCTTGAATCGTGGCGTCTCGGCGAACGCCGTTTTCGACAAACCCCTTTGTCGCGGTCGGCTCCCAGTCGGCACGGCTGGAGAACCATACCGCACGCCACTCGCTCGCGGGGATGCCACTCTTGGCACGTCGGATATACCCATCCGCGAGGATGCTTTCTAGTGCTCTGGCGGTGGTGTAGTGCCACCAACGTTTGTCCATCACGTCCCTCCCGTCACGCCCCCGCGTCAACTCCGTGCTCGGTTGCTTCTGCGAGCAGCTCGTCAATGAGTTCTTCGACGATGCGCGCGAGTTCGAGATCGACTGACTCAAGGCGGGCCATCTTTTTGGCAATCGGCGAAAGTTGCCGCTTGGGCTTCGGCTTCGATCTGGACGTCACTTCATACGAGCCGGAGGCGGGCGCCGGGCTGAAGCGCCATCAGTCCGTCGGCACCAGCCGCCGCAGTTCCTCGAACCAGTTGAGCACGACGGGGGTTACTCAGCCACGCATGCTGAGTGCATTCTGTCCAACCTTAACCAGGCCGACAGAATCCTGCCAACGCTGGCAGGGCCGCTATCGCGAGATACCTCCCTCAGCAGAAACCTCAAGGGTGACGGTGCAATTGCTGAGATCCTCGCGGCTCGGGGGATTCGCCCATTGGGGCCACGTTTCCAGAACTCTATCGTCTGGGTTGACCACAATCTTGCCGTCTTCGATTTCTCCAACCAGCGAGTAATCTGAATTACCAGGATCGTCAAAGGTCATGACCGACTCAACGGCGATTGGTTGAGTTTCGATGCTTTGTATCTCGCCGTCAACTTCGAACCTCGTCGTGAGCAGAACCGCAAATCCCTCCTGCACAATCTCCACTCCACGGACAGCGCCCTCAGAGACGAGTCCAGTCCAAGCTGATCCTGCGCGTGAGCATGATTCAGTCGCACTGGCGTCGTAAGTACCTGCGAATGATTCGTAGCCCCTTTGCTCAATCGCAGCCCTGTATATCGCCAGCCTCGCTTCGAACCGTTCCCGATACTGCTGAACATTACTCCTGTCGATCGCGCCCTCTGGCGTCTGGATGGTACCGCCCCCTTCGGCAGCGAACAGGAAGTCTAGGTAGCCCTCCATCAGACGATACCCTTGAGACAGGCCAACGGCCGGCACATCAAGCGCGTCTTGCAGGGTGGGTTCCTGGGCCCAGAGCGCGACGTGGCTCCACAATGTAAGGCTCAAGAATCCTGCGGTCACCACACCCAGAACCGACTGCGAACAGTGAGGTCGCCATCTCATGATCAACCTACCTTCCGGCCGTTAAGAGGCTCGCGCTCAATCTAAGGTTTGAGGCGGGTCAGTCCGTCGGCACCAGCCGCCGCAGTTCCCGTTGACAACACCAGCGGGATCGATCCCGCTCGTATTGAAGTGGATGCCAGCGTCAGCTGCCGCCGACAACTGCGGTAGCCTTGACCTCCAACAGTATGCCCGGACGCGCGAAGCCCACGACGGTAATCAATGCGCTCGACGGATAGTGGCCGGGCTCGAACTTCGTCGCGCGTATATCAATGAACGGATCGCCATAGCGCGTATCACCGATGTAGACGGTCATTGTCACGATGTCGGCGAGCGTACCGCCAAATGTTACGAGCCTCTCCTCGATCACTCTGAAAATCTCGTGAGTCTGCGCCTCGAAGTCTCCAGCAAGCGAACTACCGTCCGCATTGACCGTCGCCGTTACGCCAGCGAGCCAGACCGTCTTGCCCCCCTGGGTCGCAACGGCGGGAGAGTACGCTCGACCCTCCGTCCCATCCAGAGTTAGGTATTCTCGCGATACGGCCCCGGCGCCTTGGGCATTCGCTAATCCCGGTACCGTCACAGTTAGAACGAGTATCGCCAGCAGCACCAAGCAGTGTCTTTCTATAATGGGTTTAGCGTTCATGATGAGCACCCTCCGTATTTATTTCTCGTTCGCGAGTACTACACAATTACTACATTCCACCAAATCGACCGGACGGGCCGCTCGAGGAATTCGTATTTCATTGAGGAATTGGTGCCGGAGGGGGGAATCGAACCCCCAC
>JAPULJ010000111.1 GCA_027295145.1 Alphaproteobacteria bacterium
ATGTAATCCTTGAGGCCGTCCTGAACCCGCAGGTTGGGCTCATGTGACGTGCGCAGATAACCCGTCCCTGATGTTTCCTTCATCTGTCGGTAGACGAAGGCAGGGACGATGTGGCCAAGCAGCAAATTCGTGTTGCGCCCGCAGAATTGGCACTCCCCAATTTTTGGGCGAAGCTTCAGCCGAAACCTACCTTGGCTTGATGATGCTGGCGATTGAACGGACATGATGAGAGGTGTTGTTGTTACCGCGTTTATTATCTATCCCAGAAACGTCGCCGCAAGTGAGCGGCAACTGATGCGTGGTGCGAGGCCAACCCTAGAAACAACCCTACGCACGATATTTGGCTGCTCGCTTCCGCTGATTTCCTGCTAAGTCCTTGAAAAGATTGGTGCCGGATGCAGGGATCGAACCCGCGGCCTCCTGATTACAAATCAGGTGCTCTACCAACTGAGCTAATCCGGCTCAAACTACTAAATCGAATATATTATGGCAGTACAGGTTCGCGCCTAAATTTTCAAAAGTCACCAATAAGTACCCTAGCGGTTCTATTTCGCAGCCCTTCGAGTTATTGAAATATAGGCTGCTGCCAGTCCATTGATACCATCTTTGATGTCCGGCAGGGTGCGGTTTTGAACCGACTTGAACGGATTGGAGGAAGCGGTCAAACGACGATTGAGCGAATCGATCTGCTGGAAGAGTTACAGGGCCAGGGTGAATCGTTCGACGAGGACGGCAACTCTGTGGGGGAGTGCAGCTATCAACTCGTCGTGCAGCGGGAAAATATAAACGCTGGCAGCCAAGACGACCCGAGCGCCGAACTACCAGACCGCCACCAGATTAACGGGGCTGTGGACGACCAAAACCTTCAATCCGCTCATTGTGCCGTCATTTTCCTCTTGGCTCGCCGCAGCGGCAGCCACAGCACGACCTGCGTGCCACGCCCTTGCCGGCTCTTGATTTCGACGCCGCCGCCATGCTGCTCCATGATATGCTTTACGATGGGCAGGCCCAGCCCGACGCCGAAACCCTTGGTGCTGAATAGCGGCTCGAATGCCGTAACGACCACTTCCGGCGGCATGCCCGGACCGGTATCGGTGATCGTCAATTCCAGCCTCCCATTGGAGGCTTTTGTGCTCACGGTGAGCATCTTTTTCCTGGCCGGACCCTTGCTTTTAGACGCCTCGATCATCGACTGGCAGGCGTTGTCGTAGACGTTGACGACCGCCCGGCGTAGCCGACCGTCGTCGATCCTGGGGCGCGCCTTGGAGGCGCCGAGCATGCGGCGTATGGTCACTCCCGACGGCGCCCCGAGTTCTTTCAGAACGTCATCCAACCAAGCGTCGAACGCGGTTACATTTAACTCCACCCCACGGGCGCGGGCAAAATCAAGCATATCATCGATGATTTTGTTGCAGCGCTCGATGTTGCGAGCCATGCGGTCTAGAGACTGCTGGACCCCGAGATTTTTCCCACCAAGTTTATTTTCCAGCACGACAAGTGAATTGAGGATCGTCCCCAACGGATTGCGCAATTCGTGGCTGACGGTCGCGCTGATTTGGCCGAGGGTGGCGAGCCGTTCTTTGCTGACGAGTTCGCCCTGAGCCGCGCGAAGTTCGGCCGTGCGATCCTCGACGCGCTGCTCGAGTTCGGTATTGAGTTCGCGCAATTCGTTTTCCATCTGTTTGCGCTCGGTGATATCGACCACGACCACGCCGACCTTCGATGGCTTGCCGTTGGTCCAGCTCGTTGGAAACGCGAACCCTGTCGACCAAAATTCGACCCCGGGTGCGGCCGGATTTTCCAAGCGAGATTCTGGAAGCACCATGGGATCTCCGGACTCGAATACGCTCCGATAGACCGGCTCGACAATCTTGGCGACTTCGGGTTTGATCTCAGCCAGGGCCTTGCCGATATGCTCGTCGACGCTGAGATTGGCATCCCAAACGAGCTCCTTATTGATTTTCAGGTAGCGGATATCCGAATCGTACAGCGCCATTCCGACGGGTGCGTTGGAAAAGAATGCATTGAGCGTTTCCTCGCTTTCCTTGAGCGCCGCTTCGGCGCGCCTGCGCTCGGTGATATCTGTGGCCACGGTGAGCAAACGCTGTTCGCCGTCGATCTCGATCCACGCGATTGATATCATGACCGGCATAATGCGGCCGTCCTTGACGCCGAACTCGGTCTCGAAATTGCGGACATATCCCTGCTTCTTCATCAGGGCGACAATCTGTTTGCGATGCTCTGGAATGGCCCAGATCTTCAATTCCTTGGTGGTATGCCCGACAATCTCGTCGCGCATATACCCGGTCACGGCGAGCCAGGTATCGTTGATGTCGTAGAACAACCCGTCCTCAATGCCCGTGATGGCGATGAAGCTTGGGCTGGTGTGAAAGATGGCCGACAGTTTCTGCTCCGCCACTAGAATGCTTTCGCGCGAATCAACTAATTGCCGTAGCTCAAGGTTGCGGGTGCGAATGTTATACCGAACAAACATCCCGCAAACGCCCCCGATGCCACCCAAGAGCAACAGCAAACCTGCGAGAAAAATATTGCTGGTACGGCGGAGCGCCATCGCCCGCGCGGTCATATCGACATAAACTTCGATCGCGCCTTTGAAACGGTCGCGTTTCATGATCGGAACGTAAGCTTCGCTCACGACGGTTCGGTTCTTTCCAAAGTTTTCCTCGCGCTCGATCTTTACGAAGGTTCGGCCTTCCTTCACCAAACGGGAGAAATAGGGATTGGTGTTGGTCTTGCCGAGGTCGCTGGCGCGGGACGCGAAGACGATGATGGCAGTTGGCCCAAACACCTTGTATCGAAAGATGTTGCCAGCTTTGCTCGCGAGTTCAAATATTCGCCGATCGCCTTTTGAGATCGGATCTCCGCTGAGGAGTCGGTCGAGACCGGAAAGATTGCCCCGAAGGTATGTGGCCCATTTGACGGCTGATTCCCTGGCCTCATTCTCTAGAAGCCAGTTTTCCCCCTTTCGTATCGCAACCAAACTCACGACCATGGCCACAATTCCGATGGCCAGGATCGAAAATAGAAGCCTCCGATCTCGGTCGATCGTAGGTGCTGAATTTTCCTGTCGACACTTTGGTGACGCCATGACAGGCGGTCCCTTCTGCGCAAAGATAAGCTGTCGACCGGTAAATCTCGGTCGCCAGCGCCGGCATAACGTATCACAGTAAACGGAGATATAAGGCTTGCCCTCTCGGTGAAAGTGCCCCGGAACGCCTCACGGAATAGAGGTGTGATGTTCACGGTGCCGAATGATAAACCGTTGATGAACAGCCGTCTCAGTGGCGGTTCAGCATCGCTCCTCTAAAGTGTGATAACGACCACACAGGCATTGCAAGAGGGGCGATGGTCGCCTCGACGCAATTCAAGAGAGGATGATTGAAATGGAACGATTCTCGAAAACTATGACAGGCATCGTCCTGGCCCTGGGCCTGGTGATGGGCGCGGCTACATCTGCGTCGGCGTTTAACCCGCAGCCGGAGCCGCCCGTCGTCAAGCCCGGCACCACGAAGGGCTACTTGAAGTATG
>JAPULJ010000112.1 GCA_027295145.1 Alphaproteobacteria bacterium
CATCGTCAGGGACCGTTACGGCAAGCCGACGATTCGCGTCGAGGAGCGGGTCTCCGCGGAACGGTTGCCGGATGCCGTCTGTCATTGGCTCGGCCTGCCGTTTTTCAGCATTGGACTGGTGGCCCAGATTTTGGGTCATACTTACCGCAACGCCGCGTTGTCGTTTCAGCATGTTTTTGTGCCGGCGAATGCACGTCCGCTGCAAATAAGAGAAACCAATCCACATAGTTCAAACCCGACCTAGGAGACAATGAAAATATGCCACACTCGACCTATCTTCCCGAGAAAATGGGGTCAGCCTCCGTTTCGCCTACGGGACGTTTCGAGGCTGGCTCGTTCCAGGAATTTACACTTACTTATACGGCAGGCACCTATGGTGTTGACGATTCAGGTTCGATAAAGATCTCGTTCCGGTTTGCGAGCGATATGGGAAGACCCCAGTTCGACGACCCGAAAGCCGCCAATTATACCACCGTTGAGGCGTCCAACGCCGCAATTTTGCTGGTCGAATACGACATCAAGAGAAACATCAGGCCTTGGGACAAGACGCTCTACATCAAGGTGGTGCGCGGTTATTTGACCGAAGGCGATCAGATCACTGTGCGCTTTGGCGATCGCCGCGAGGGAAGCCCCGGTATTCGCGTTCAGACGTTCTGCGAAGACGCGTTCGACTTTCACGTCTTTGTCGACGCAATCGCGACCTACGACTATGTTGAGCTACCCGAGCAGCCGGTTATCGAGATTGTTTCGGGGCCCCCGGTGTTGTGGAAAGCAATACAGCCGACGCAACGCCGAATTGGTCAAAGCTTCCGGCTGAGCCTCAAGGGCGAAGACAAGTGGGGCAATCCAAGCGACAAGTGCGACCAGTGCTTTACTCTCAAGGCAAATCTTCCGGTCACTGGTCTCCCGGGCTCTGTCGAGTTCAAGCCCGGTGAGTTCGCGGTGTTTCTGGAAGATCTCTCGGTTGCCGAGGCTGGTGACCTTTTCATCGAGATGGTTGCTGAGGACGGTTCGGTTGCCACAACTTCCAATCCGCTCAGGATCGTCGAGAACGCTGAGCTTCTGCCATATTGGGGTGATCTTCATGGACAATCGGGAGAAACACTGGGAACGAATTCCGCGCGCAGGTACCACGAATTTGCTCGTGACAAAGCATTCCTGGACGTCAACGTTCATCAAGGTAACGACTTTCAGATAACAAATGAGTTCTGGGCTCATTTGAACGAGCTTTCCGCGGAGTTCAATGAAGACGGAAGTTTCATCGTATTCCCGGGTTGGGAATGGTCGGCAAACACAAGCCTGGGCGGTGACCGTAACGTCCTGTACCTGAATGAAGGCGGTGGGATTTATCGCTCATCACATGCATTGGTTGACGACCGCTCGGATATCGACACCGACTGCACGAGGGCCACGGATTTGTTCAAGGCCCTGGAGAAAGAAGACTGTATCGTCTTTGCTCATGTCGGTGGGCGTTATGCCGACATCAAAATGGCGCATGACGGTCGTGTGGAATGCTCCTTCGAGGCCCACTCCGCCTGGGGCACCTTTGAATGGCTGATCGAAGACGCCTTCGAAATGGGATACAGGTTCGGTATCCACGCCAATTCCGACGGCCATAAGGGTCGGTCCGGCGCCAGCCATCCCGGCGCGGCAAAGTTCGGATGTTACGGCGGCCTGAGCTGCATGCTCTCCCCTGAACTAACAAGAACAGGCATTGCTGACGCATGGCGTCGCCGCCACGTCTATGGAACGACGGGCTGCCGCTCATTGCTTGATACCCGAGTCGCGTTCGATAGCCCCGCGGAGTTGTTTGATACGGATCCCCAATTGGGCGAGACAGGCAGCCGCGAGGTCGATAGCGCGATGATGGGTGACATCCTGCGCTCGGGTGACAAGGAGGTCACATTTTCGATTGATGTCCTGGGAACCGCGCCAATCGAGCGTATCGAAATCCGCAATGGCTTGGAAACGCTGGAGACCTTCCGGCCATTTGACAAGTCGGATCTGGGCCGGCGCATACGCGTCCTCTGGGAGGGGTCGGAATATCGCGGTCGCGGCCGAGAAACAATTTGGGACGGTCACGCCGAACTTTCCGGCAATAGCTTTAAACAGCTGTCGCCCATCAACCGTTACAATCAGGATAAGCGGTTCGATCATGTGCGCCCGGAACGGGTTGAATGGACCGCTCTGACCACCGGCGGTTTTGGCGGGTTCGATGCTGTGCTTGAGGATCCGAACGACGGAACACTGAAGATTGATACCGCGCTTGTGAAGGAAGAAATCCCGGTCAAGGACATCGGTCTCGACGACTTGGTTTTCGAAAACGGTGGCATCAGGCGTCGCGTCCGGGTTTTCCGCATGCCCGACGAGAACCCGCATCAGGCGCTTAAGATCGAGCGCCGGGTGAAGCTTCGCGACGAAGGCGATAACGGCCTTTATGTCTGCATCACTCAGGAGGACGGGCATCTGATCTGGTCGAGCCCGATTTTCATCTTCCGCTGAACCGGCGGAGAGACGCGCAGGTTCTGGATAGTGGTTGTCGCGCGACATTCGGGGGTGGGAAATGGAGAGGAAAATGTTTACTCATACGCGTGTAGTTCTGGCGTCGATCGGAATTCTCATGATGGCTGGCTTCGCGGCCCCGGTGGAGGCCGGCGCGTTGCCGGAGAATATGGAGAAACCCGGCGGGTTCCCGGAACGGCCGCTGGTCGCGGTAGTCCCTTATGGGCCGGCAGGCGGTTCGGCGCAGTTTGCCCGCGCCCTTGCCGAGGCGGTAACGCGCGTTACCGGCGTGCCCATTGAAATGCAGTACCGGAATGGGGCCAGTGGCTCTTTCGGCATGGCGTTCTATATGGCCAGCCGCCCCGACGGCTATACCGTGTTGGAACATATAGACGATGCCGCCGCGGCCCATGCCATGTCTCCGTCCCGGCCAAACCCAGCGGAAGATTTGATCCCGCTGATGATCGGCCAGATTACCTTTTCGCAAATATATATCCGGAGCGATGAAAAACGGTTCACCGATTGGGGCTCGTTCGTTGACTACGCCAAGAAACACAAGGGCCGCGTGACCGTTGCCAATATTACGAAGGCTGGGTCGATGGAGCGCCTGAACCTGAAGTTCGTTGCCGATCACCTTGGTATCGAGCTCGAGCAAATCAGCCTCGATAGAGCCGCCTACCGGTATTTGGCGTTGGAACGCGAATACGTGGACGCCTTGTTCGAACAGCCGGGCGATATAAGCGATTTTCTCGATTCCGGGAAGTTCAAGCCGATCCTGACGTTTCTCGAGGACCGCTCAGCCGCGTTTCCGGACGTACCCGCGTTCAAGGATATCGGCCTGAACAGAAAGCCGTTGATGCGCTATCGCGGGTATTATGTGCACAAGGACGCGCCGCCGGAGCGTGTAGAATGGCTGAAATGGGCGTTCCAAAAGGCATTTTCGGACGAGGATTATCAAGCCTTCAACAAGGAGAAATACATGGATCTCGTGGACAGTTTCCGTGATACCGATGGGGCGAGAAAGCTGATCAAGGAGAACATCGAAATTTATCGCAAGACCTATAAAGAACTAGGCCTCATATTTTGAAGGTTTGGGTTCTTAGTCTCCTCCCAGATCGAAACCGATGAATGTGGGTAGCCCTCCCGAGACTGAAATGGAACTTGGGACGTCTCTACCCTTGAACAGACGGAGTAGTCAAACTTGGATTTCGCTGGCCTGACGTTTGAGATGATGGTCGTGCTGGCGCTGCTGGCATTCACGATCTTTCTGTTTGTGTCCGAGATCGTGCGTGTTGATCTCGCCGCCTTTCTCGTGATGATCATTCTCGGCGCACTCGCCAACCTGCCAGGCTTGGAAAACCTGATCGATGTGGGGCACCTGTTTGACGGTTTCGCAAGCAATGCGGTGATCTCCATTATGGCGGTCATGATCATTGGTGCCGGTCTCGATCGGACCGGGGTCATGTCAAAGGTCGCCCGATGGATCATGAACGTCGGCGGCAAGACCGAGACACGGGTCACACCGCTTATCGCCGGAACGGTGGGATTGATCTCGTCTTTCATGCAAAACGTCGGTGCCGCGGCATTATTTATCCCTGTCGTGTCGCGGATT
This sequence comes from Alphaproteobacteria bacterium, assembly GCA_027295145.1. Lineage (GTDB taxonomy): Bacteria > Pseudomonadota > Alphaproteobacteria > JAPULJ01 > JAPULJ01 > JAPULJ01. Next base: position 4,115 of record JAPULJ010000112.1, read on the forward strand.
TCCGTGAGAACAGGACTACCCCTGTCGCGTCTGCTCATGCCCATGGGCTTCTGCGCGATCCTCGGCGGCACGATTACGATGGTGGGATCATCGCCATTGATCCTTTTGAACGACCTGATCCTAAGTGCGAACGAATCCATACCCACGGACCATCGCATGGAGACGTTTGAGCTGTTTGATGTGGCGCCCGTTGGTCTGGCCCTATTGGCGAGCGGAATACTTTACTTCGTACTTCTCGGCCGGTTTGTGCTGCCGTCTGCCTCCGCAGGAGACGCTGCCGCCAGCACCGCGAGCAGAAGCAAGAGCATGGCGGATTATCTGAAACGGCTGCATCATTTTGACGGAAGCTTGTACGAGGTCGTTATTCCGTCCGGCAGCACGATCATCGGTCACAACATGAAGGACATTCAGGTCGACAACAGTCTCTATGTTGTTGCGATGCATGTTGGTGCTCGGACGTTTCTGGAACCTCCGGGCGATATGGTCCTCGATGGTCCAGGTGCGCTCGCTGTGCTCGCCGATCCCGGCACGCTGGACAAATTTTTGCGGGAACACGGTTTGGAGACGCGCCACACGCTGGATACGTTCTCAGAAGAGTTGGCGCCGGACAACGCCGGTGTCGCGGAACTTGTAATCCCGCCGGAATCCGTGGTCATCGGCAAGTCCGCGCGGGATATCTGGAGCCGCAAGACCTATGGCCTGTCTATGCTGGCCATCTATCGTAACGGCGAAAGTCTGAGCCGCGTTTCGGCCGAGACTCACGACGCCGTGGATGTTGGCAATATCCCGATGAAGGCCGGTGACATCATTTTCTGCCACACGGAATGGAGCTCCTTGATGCGGCTGGAGCGTGATCGAAATTTCGTGATCGTCACTGCCGATTATCCGCGCGAGGAATTGCGACCCAAGAAGGTTGGTTTCGCTCTCCTCTTTTTTTGCATCGCGATTTCTCTTGTCCTGTTTTCTGACGTCCGGCTGTCCTTGTGCCTTCTGATCGGCTCGGTCGGAATGATCATCAGCGGGGTCCTAAGCATGGATGAGGCGTTCGAAGCCATCAGCTGGCAAACCGTGTTCCTACTCGCCAGTTTGATCCCGCTCGGTCAAGCTGTTCAGTCCACTGGGACAGCGGAATGGATTGCGCATCTGATTGTCACACCGCTTGCCGGGACTTCGATCTGGGTTATCCAACTGGTCGTCGCGGTATTGGCGACAGGGTTCACGCTTGTCATGTCCAATGTCGGCGCTACCGTTCTTCTGGTGCCACTAGCCGTCAATATCGCCATAGCAGTCGGCGCCGATCCCGCGTTGTTTGCATTGACCGTAGCGCTGGCCACTTCCAACTCGTTCCTGATTCCGACTCATCAAGTTAATGCGCTGATCATGGGTCCCGCGGGTTATCGTGTCGGCGACTTCATGCGCGTCGGCGGTGGCATGACCGTACTGTTTCTCGTCGTTTCTTTAGTAATGCTTCAACTGATTTGATTTTCTGACCCACGCAACTCACTACGATTCTTTTTTAGTACGACGCACTCTATCGGTCTTCCAATATAGATGACCGCTCCTTGTTAC
>JAPULJ010000113.1 GCA_027295145.1 Alphaproteobacteria bacterium
GCGAGACGTGTGCAAAATGGTACCGCCTGTGCGATCAATACCGCGAACTGTCGTGCTATCGAGGACCATTACATGATCACGAACAGAGCTTTCATCCTCGGGATCGACATGCAATGGACCTGCCCAGCCACGGCGGAACCCGACTGTTTCCCAGCCAAGCTCCTCGGCTCTGGTCACGATGGCCTTGATGCAGGGGTTGAGACCAGGGACGTCGCCCCCACCCGTCAACATTGCAATGCGCATTGTTCCTTCCAGTCACGAGCAGGTAGTGGATGCCATTTTACAGGCGCGGGGTCGAGTGTCGCCTCAATACACTTGTCGACCGCTATCAATCCATGAATTTCTAGCCTCTGTCGACCGGTAAGCCGCAGATCAGGTGGTCGCCGCGTCGACCGGTCCCAGGGCTGCGCCGTCGCTTCCAATGAATTCCACATGGTTGTCTAATTGGTTGTGATTCCTTGGTTGTGCCGAGCAACCGATGGAGGCACAACATGTGGACTGAAATCACTCGCGCCAAATATGCGCGCGCGGGCCTGCGTTACGCAAGCGACATGACGGACGCGGAGTGGGCGTTGATCGAGCCTTTCCTTCCGCCGGCGACGCGCGGCGGGCGCCCGCGGACGACCGTGCTGTGCGACGTGGTGAACGCGCTACTGTATCTGCTGCGCGGCGGTTGTCCCTGCCCGCGAGGCCGACAGGCGGGAGGCCAGTCCAAGCGCTGGTGTCATCGACAGCCAATCGGTCAAGACCACGGAAAGCGGCGGTCCGCGCGGCTTTGACGTACGACAAGGCGGCCGCCCGCCTGGCCGAGGACCGCGACGTGCTGCTCGCCTTGCACGACTTCCCGGCCGAGCACTGGAGGCACATTCGCGCCACCAATCCCATCGAAAGCACCTTTGCGACCGCGCGCCTCGGGATCACCGAGACCAAGGGCCGCCTCGGCCGCGAGACCGCCCCTGCCATGGTCTTCAAGCCGCGCCAGTCGGCCGGCAAGAAGTGGCGACGCCTGGATGGTTCGCACCAGATCGCCGCGATCATTCAAGGCGTCAAATTCAAGGGCGAGAAAAGCTAACCGAACGCGCCGCCTGAAACCCGCGTCAGCAACTTTTGACAATAGCTCCCGAGGCGCTTGCCAAGGCGCGACTGGCAAAATTTTGATTGTCTTAAGGTTCTGAAAACTATAACACCTGCAGTATCGTGGGTTGCTAGCATGGGTCAATGGCTGCGGACCATTGTCAGTCAGATCGTCTTAATGGGTAAGCGATGATGGGCTCATGAATAGAGAGGTAGTGCAGCACGGGAAATTTGTGCGACGACGGCGAACCGTACTGACGGCCCAGAATTCTCGCGTTATTACTAGGCCATATTTTCCGGGCGATGGGCCGCGGCTCGAGCGCATAATGGAGCGAATTACAAAGCTAAGTGACGATGACGTACAGCGTTTGTTGGAAACAATTTTCCAGGATTTCTCAGAGCGCCATCGATACTTCAGAGAAAATCTAGAGAGAAACTTCGAACGGGTCGCTGCACGTTCGCCCAATATCCGCTCTTTATCACCGCAACGACAACTTCTGGTCGGTGCATACCACACCTCGGAGTTTTCAGTCGAGTCAGTCGCTCTTTTTAACCCGTCCATTGTGCTACACCCCGATCAAAAAGGCGTCAGTAAAGGATCTAAGAGATTTGTCATGAGCTTCAGAGCGACGGGCGAAGGTCATGTATCTTCTATTGAATTCCGTAGCGGAATCATTGACGAGAACCATGACTTATACTTCGACCACGTCAGCCATTACGTGGACACGCCTGAAATTCACACCGATCCGCTCTATAACCGCCTTCATTTCCAGCAAAAGCTCGAAGAGATCGGCGCACACGCTCGCCTCCTGGATCGACTTTTGGAGGGTCTAGGACAAGAATTCAACTTAGGTGAGCTTCAAACCCAAATCAAGCATCTCCGATCAAGCAAGTTTCGGATAAAAGACAAATCAAATGCAATAGATGCAGCATTGTGGCTGGCGCGGTCCAACTACGAGTGTGTTTTTCGCCACGACCATCATATCTCAGAGAGAGTGATATTCCCAGTTACGGAAAACGAAATCAGAGGAATGGAGGACGCTCGTTTCGTGCGTTTCGTCGATGAAGACGGCGCGGTCAAGTACTACGCAACTTTCACCGCCTACAGCGGATTTGCGATACTGCCGCAGCTGCTTGTGACCACAGACTTTTTATCCTTCAAGATACATACACTTAACGGCAATGCCGTGCAAAATAAGGGTATGGCGTTGTTTCCCAGGAAGATCGACGGCCAATACGTGATGCTGTCACGACAGGACGGCGTGAATAACTACATCATGCGCTCGGACAATGTATTTTTTTGGAATGAAGCGACACTCATACAGGAGCCCGCCCATCCGTTGCAGTTTGTCCAAATCGGTAATTGCGGTTCGCCGTTGGAGACGCCCGAGGGATGGCTTGCATTGTTCCACGGTGTAGGTCCGATGCGGAAAGACAGCGTCTGGGCAGCGTTACTAGATATTGACGATCCATCAAAGATTATCGGCCAGCTCGAGGAGCCATTACTGACACCCGATGAAGATGAACGAGATGGCTACGTACCCAATGTGGTTTATACCTGCGGAAGCATGATTCACGAAGACGAGCTGATAATTCCCTATGCCATTGCCGACCAAAGGTGCAGAATCGCCACCGTCCCTATCCGAGAGCTATTGTCGCGGCTCAAGGCAAATCAGTAGGCTCTAACTCTTTCTCGCAAGACCTGTCCCTTCTGTAATCCAGCAGCGGCTTTCGATCTGTTGATGCCGGCTCGACGTTCCTTACGGCATTGCGCGCGCTTCCACGATCCGGAACTTACTAGTGGATCGAACGAGACAGATGAGTCCCAATGGGGATTCCCATGTCGGTGGGGGTGTGCGAGTCTGCGGCATGCGCACAGGAATCTCCATCACCGTCAGTCCGTCGGATCGTCAGCGGCTCGAAGCGATCGTCCGGGACCGAACCGCGCCCCAGAAACATGTCTGGCGGCCCATATCGTGCTGTTGACCGGCGACGGGCTCGGCACCAACGCCATCATGCGCGAGACCGGCAAGTCCAAGACCTGCGTGTGGCGCTGGCAGGAGCGCTTCATGGAGGAAGGCGTCGAGGGGTTCTTCGCCAAGCTCACCCGGCGAAGGCTCAAGCGCGGCGTGTTCCACTCCGTCGCGGACCTCCAGGGCGCCATCAACCGCTTCGTCGCCGAACACAACCAAACCCCCGCCCCCTTCCAATGGAAAGCCGATCCCGACGAAATCATCGCCGCCGCCAAAAGCGGGCACTAAACGTTGGAGTCAATCCACTAGGCTCCGGACCCATAAAACGATTCGACAGAATGGCCATCAACTATCTGGCAGCCGCCACGTGGCCCCCTCTTTACGCCGCCGCCGTGGCCCCATTTTGCTCCGCCGTTGACACTTGCAGTCGAATGGGATACCCGGAATTGAACGCGCGCATGATGGTCTTCGTGATTTGATCTAGGACCGTTTGTCGTCGGAGTCCAGTCTCAGTAAATTTCTGCGACCCATGGCGCCTCTGATCATCGAGTAGTGGCTTGAGGCGGAAGTGCGCGACACCCTGGGTCGGGGCCATTACAAACACGGTTCCGAGCCTGGCCGCGGCTACCGCAAAGGGGTGCGCGAGGGGCGTCTGAAAGCTGCGGAGGCCCGCGATCAATATTGCCTGTTGCAAAAGCTGTTTATTCGCCAGCTTTAGAGATTTTCCGGGGAAAAAAGGCAAATTTCCCCGATCTAAGAGGGGGGACACAGATCTCGATGACAGAGTTTCGACGTATTGCATTCATTGGTAATCACCCTCCGAGGATGTGTGGTATCGCGACCTTCACCGATAGTCTTCGTCGGGCCGTCTCGAAGGATGACGCAAATATCGACACCTTTGTCGTGGCGATGACGGAGACGGGGGTCGAATATGAATACCCACGCGAGGTGTTGTTTGACATTCGCGAAGATATGATCGGCGATTACGCTCCGGCCGCCGAGTTCCTTAACAGCGCGGATGTGGACGTCGTTTCCCTTCAACACGAATACGGAATTTTTGGCGGCGAAGCTGGCGGTAACATTGTGCGGTTGCTGTCGCGGCTCAAAACGCCGATCGTGACTACACTTCACACTGTGCTCGCTGAACCGACACTAAAGCAGCGCACAGTGATGGATCAGCTCGTTCGCCACTCGGCGAAGATCGTTGTTATGGCGGAAAAGGGGCGCGAGTTACTTCGGTCCGTTCATGATGTGCCAGCTCATATGATAGAGGTCATACCGCACGGCGTACCCGACCATCCGTTTCTCGATTCGACCTGCGGGAAGGCCAAATTCGGTCTCGAGGGGAAAAACGTCATCCTTACCTTCGGCCTCCTGTCACCAAACAAGGGTATCGAGACGACGATCGATGCAATGCCCCGTATTATCCGGGCCTGCCCGAACACAGTTTTTGTCGTGCTTGGCGCCACTCACCCAAATCTCCTGCGCCATCAAGGCGAAACCTATCGCGACAACCTAACTGTACGCGTGTGCGAGCTGGGTCTTGACGATCACGTCAGGTTTTTCAACCAATTCGTGGGGCTGAACGAGCTGCT
>JAPULJ010000114.1 GCA_027295145.1 Alphaproteobacteria bacterium
GGATGACAACGACAACGGAACTCTGCATGTCCCCTGTCGCCGACTCATGGTGCTATCGTTCGGCACCGGCAGATCGAGTCTCATCAGACTCATCACCGAGGAGACAAACCCTTGAGCGGCTCGCAAGCTGAGGCAGTAGACGCTCTTGACGACCACCGCGCAGTGTATCGCCGTATCCGAGTATATCCGGTGGGCACCAGGCCCAAGACGAGCCTGGGTGTTTCGCCAAGTCGTCAGTGCGGCTTCGTCGATCCAGAAGGTAAGCCCACCTCGGTCGATCAGAGCCTGATTGTAGGTACGCCAGGTACGAACACGGTATCGGAAGATGTATGCGTGGTGTGCCATCACCCGTTGTAACGGCACCTACCATCACGGGCCAATTATGCAACAACGCCAGTGCACGTTTCAGGTTGTGCTTTTTCTGCCCTTTGGTAATTGACTTCAACCGTCAATCCCAGATCTTCAATCATGTTCCAGACTTCGTGGTGCGCGAGGCTAGGTGTGGTGAGGTACCCATCCACGAATAGGGAGTCGGCTACATACAGGGCTAGTGGTTGAAGAGATCGGAGATTTTTTTCACGTCCGCCAGCGGCGCGGATTGTCGCTTGAGAGAGAGAATTCCACTATTTTCCCCGTCCCCGATGAGTCCTGCTGCGTCATACGCGCCAATGGAATCTCCTTCGAGACCTGGGGCGTGTCGCCAAGGCTACTGCCCTCGGATCCGAGGTGTGTAGGCTCGGTACAGTTCCAGGCTCTTCTCAATCGACTGAACGAGCGCCGACTGGCCCGAGGATTTTGCGAGCGGGAGCGCCCGCTCGGCGGTTTGGACTGCTTTGGAAAACTGACGGCTTTGCGCGAAGGCCGCGGCCAGGGTGTCCAGCGCTTGGGGATTGCTGCGCCCAGCCAGACGAACCAGCCGCTCTGCCCAGCGGACGGCCTTTGAACCATTCCGGACCGCCGGATCGGCACTCGTGGCGAGAAGAAGAGCCAGAGAGTTCATCACCGGTCCGTTCTTGGGGTCCAGCCGGAGGCACTCTTTGAAGTGAATCACGGCTTCGGCGTCGCGCCCCAACTCCTCGGAGGCGAGGCCGAGGTTCGAACGGTACTTGGCGATCGCCGGTTGCAACTGGACGGCTCTTTCGAAGGCTTCTCGGGCGCGTTCCACGTGGCGCGATTGGGCGAGCACTTGCCCGTATTGGTTGTAGAGCCGGGCGTCGCCGGTGTGCGTCCTGAGAACTTTGCTCAACCTCGCGATCGCCTCGGGGAGTTTGCTGTCGTTAATCAGGGCGTCGACCTCGCGAATAATTCGCGGCGTGTTGGCTCGCTTGGTCTGCTGAACGACGGGGGCGAGGAGATTCTCCACCGGGGCGTAATCGTCGGTCAGGATCGTGCCCCCATTGGTCTTCTCAAGCCTTTTGAGCTGCTCACGACTCAGAAGTGCGCCTTGAAACACCTGCTGGGTCCGCAAGGACGTAAGGACCTGGGTCATATCAATCGGCATCTTCGAACTCACCACCACGAATGTGGTTCGTTGGGCGTCCAGCGAGGTGGCGGCCCACACGTAGACATGTTCGAAAACTCGCCGGCAGGTGTTGTAAACGGCGGCGAGAAATTCACTCGATCGAAACATATCGATCACATTGATCATGTAGACCCCTTGATCTGTCAAAAGCCGGTGGAGGTCTTGATTGAATTCGAGGGTTGTGAGGTGATAAGGAACCGAGAAGTCACTGAAGGAGTCACCAAAAATAAAGTCGAACTCGGGAACTTCCTCTCCATTTCCTTTGCTCCGAATCAGATCGGTGACCCGATTCCGGCCATCCATGTTGAAATACCGGATCTTTGTGTCGCGTGGCAAGCCGAACACTTGGAAAGCCGCTTCTGTCACCACCGGATCGATCTCCGAGACCTCGATCGTACTCCCTGTGTAGACGAGCTCTAGATAGCGCGGAAACACATACCCGCCCCCGCCGATCATCATGGCGGTCACGGGATCGCGGGTGGGATGAACTTGTTGCATCACGGCGTCGTAAAGGTTCTCATAGTCGTACTGGAGAGCCAAGGGGTTGGAGAGGTTCACTTGGCTGTGTAGCAGGGAATCAAGAACCATCCACCGCTCATTGGGGTCGTCGACAGTAATCACCGAAACCCGTTGATAGTGACTGTCCTCGAGAAAAAGGACCGACTCATCCGAGGGATGACGTAGTCCGAGCTTTTCTCCCAGTTCTTCCGCCGTGGATACGCTCGAAACCGTCAACCAAACGGTGAAGAAGTACAGACCCATACCGGGGTAAGGAATCCAGGAACGATAGCCGTAGAAAGTCCCCACCAGGGCGAGAACGCCGGCGATCCACAAGATCGATGCTTCGACCCCGATCCAGGCGATGAGATAAAAACCGGTGACAAAAGTTCCCACGATGCTACCGATTGCGCCCCAAGCGTAAATCGTCCCGATGGTACGGCCTGTGCTGCGGCCGATCGCGAGAGCCATCTTGGCGACGACCGGACTCATTGTGCCGAGCATCGTGGCGGGGAGCAAAAACACAAGGATGAAATGAAGAAACGTCCGTGTGGGCCAGGAGAGTGAATCGAGCGCAGTCCATGTGCCGATCGCGTTGTTGAGCACGGGGATTGTCACACACGCCAGCGACGCAAGGATAAACAGGAGTGACAGCGTCCGGCGAGCTGGGAAGCGGTCCGCGAGCAGGCCTCCGACGTAGTTCCCGAGGGAGATGCCGCCGAGGACCACGCCGATTGCCGACGTCCAGGTGTAAAGAGATGAGCCAAGAAAGCGGGCGACGAGTCGGGTGGAGAGGATCTCGACGGTCATAATACAAGCGGCTGCAAGAAAGACGGTTCCATTGAGCACGATCCAATCTCGCCAACGAAACCGGTCGCTTGACTCGGCAGCCTGGGGAAGCTTTTGGGTTTGGGCTTTCGGCATGAAAACGGTGGCCTTTCGCATACGCGGAACGGCGGAATTCTATGAAAAACCCCTCACCCACACAAGCAAGCCCGGCCGGCCGGAGCTGAAGTCCCTCATAAAACATTGCCCTCAGCTGATTCCGGGAAAGGATCGAGCGGGACCGATCGAATGGAAATAATTGCAAGACTCCCAGCTCCACCACCTGGCGGGACACTGGAAGACCTTTACTCGAAATGGCTTCTAAGTGGGATTACGAAGTAAATTTTCCTCTCACTCCAGCATTATTCTCTGCGAGTTCTAATCAAAAGTTGCATGGGTGTGCCCAAGGGACACCACTGGGATGCAACAATGAAAAAACAGGACTCAGAGAAAATCGGGCTGCCCGTCGTGTTACAAGTCAGAACTATCAGCAATTTCCAGACGTGGAAGGGCAAGAAACACTCTTTCATTGGCCCAAAGCAAGTCAGCGTACCTCACTAAATTTTATACAGAAAGGA
>JAPULJ010000115.1 GCA_027295145.1 Alphaproteobacteria bacterium
ACGCAGGAGGCGCCCTCATCTCTCTTTCTTGGTGGATGGAGGGACCAGATACCGGCGCACCAGCGCTACCGCCTCTGGGCTGTCCCATTTGGCGGGACCGACGACCCTGCCAATTTCCCTGGTTTTGCTGTCGACCAGTAACGTCGTGGGAATGCCGTCGACACCGAGGTCGCGCAATACCCTGCCGGATTTGTCTACATAGATGTGAAGGGCCTTTAGATTGAGTTCCCGGTAGAACGCCTTGATGGCAGGAACGCCCTTGCGATCGATCGAGAGCGCGACAACTTCGAAGTCTCTGCTTCCGAACATGGATTGCAGAACGTCGAGCGTCGGCATCTCTTTTCGGCACGGTCCACACCACGTTGCCCAAATGTTTAGAACAACTAGCCGGCCCCTAAAATCAGCCATGGCGACGGCGCGGCCGGCCCGGTTCACAAATCGAATTGTCGGTAGGGGACGCGGCGTCTCCAAGGCAGTGAAAATAAGATCCCGGTCCGGGTAGGTAAGCACCTTTGCCTGGGCCAAATTTCGAGCTCTCGACGGCCGCTGCGTCTCGTAAAAAAAGATTGCCGAAGCTAACATGCCCGATATTGCAAACGCAGCGGCGGCAATCAGAGCGAACTTTCTCAGTGTTCCCTCAGTTATAGCATGCCGGTACGCACGGCCGCGTCGTGAGTTGCTCGCCGAACCTGATTTAGGCGGCTGCGTCATCGCTGCAAACTCTCTCAATCACGTTTCAACAACAATGTATGACTTCCCGTTGCCGTATCCGGAACCTTTGAAGGCCGAAAACCCTGATGTTTTTGGCCTGTATGAAACCGCATAATTAATACCGGACCCCGAAGGTGCCAACCACTGCACCATGGCGATGCCCTGAGGCCGGCCCTACTTCAGATGCTTATCCAAGAAGCTCCGAACCCGATTTAGCGCGTCCTCGTGTGCGGTCCGGTCGTAGCCCACGGTCGCGCCTCGGGTAGGTGTCTTGTTCCGGTTCTCAACATAAGGCAGATACTTCTGCGCGGGAAACGCGCTGTTGTCGAAACCATGGTGGGCGCCCGGATAGACCACAACCTTGACAGGATACACACTTGAGCCAGCCGCTTTCGCCTGCTATGGCAACGGCCCCGGCCTGTCGGCGATAGAGGGGCCGTGCGGGAACGGGCTCCGGAAGGGGAGTTCCCTGTCCATCTCAACCTGGATTTCACTGACACCGCTGTTCCTACGGCTTAACCCCAAGCCGCTTTAATGCGAATTCTATTGGCGCGCCGCAAGCGCCTGCTGAGAAGTCCGTTTGGGCGCCTGCGAATACAGCAATTTGCGGCCGCGTTTGCCATAACCGCAATAGTTACTTCGTCCGGAATCGAGGTGAAAATGGTGCCGGTGCTGATAATCGAAATCAGGGGTCAGCGCGACCGGGAAGATCCCGCATGCTGCCTTGCCGATCCGGTGCAGGAAGGTGGAGAAGGCGCCCTTGGTGTTCCAGGTGCCGAGTATTCTGATCTCGCGGCCGCCGGCGAGGAATAGACGCGATATGTCGATGGCGTTGGCGTAGGCGTGCTGGCTCAGGACGCGTTTGCTTTTGACCATGCGGCAATCGTAGCTCGAGCTAACGCGCAAGGACGTAATCGGCCGGCCGAAGAGCCTCATTGCGTTGGGCTGGACCTCGGTGCGCAACCACTCTTCGAGCCTGACCGCCATCGGCCAGGTGATGACCGCTGTTCCGTCGAGCGTCGCGTCGCCGATCCGGGTCACCCTGACCGCGCCTTCGTAGCCGCATTTGCCTTTGGTGTACTTGCGGTCGGGAACCTGGACGAACGTGACGTCGAGTTGCTTCAACCGGGCCAGCCATTTCCTGTTGGGCGGCGGCGGTGGGCCGGCATCGTCGAAAACAAAAAAATTAACGGCATTGACGAGCTTGGCGTTGGTCAGCACCGAATAGCGCAGCTCGGGCATCACCGAAAGGATCACTATAAGCGCGAGCGGCGTTGCGATCAGGGCAGCGAGCGCTGTCTCTGTCCAGGAGATTATGTGCCGGCGGATCATTTCCGCGCGGATACTCAGCTGCGCTCGCCCTTGGGGATTCTGCCGGCGCCGGAAGCGCGCACGCGGCAGCCGCAGCGTCGTGCGCCGACTGTCCGTCAGGAACTTATCGACCGTCGTGGTGGCGACCGTCATGCAGGCTCCATCATCGCTGATCTAGGTGCGTTGGTGCCTTCCAACACACTATATAGTGCAATTGTCGAACCCTGACAGCCCCAAAGCAGATTGTAGCATGCATGCATAGAACGGGTGCTTGCGTGTCGCGCGCTCATGAAATGCCTGACGACCCGATTTGTTTTCAAGACATGAAAACTTGCCCGGACAATGGGGCGCAATTTGGGCGAAGGTGTCTCTCAGGCGAAAAAATAAGCAATATAACGGTGCCGGCTTGGGCGACGGGCACCCGGCAATCCTCGAACTACTCGCGGCCCAGCGCTTGCATCAATTCGCGCCATTCGCGCTTGGAAAGTCCGGTATCCGCCTGCTCGACATCTTCGCCAGCGAGCATTCGCTTGATCACGTCGATGCCTTTCGCCGATAGGTTCGTTCCGCCCATGCGGTACTCCATGAAAGCAGCCAAGGACAGCGGCACCCAGCGCTTGGCGGTTTCAAGCATGACATCGGCATAGACACGAATCTCGTACTGGGCGTGGTCGTCGGCGCGCAGGCTGAGGAAGTGCATCAGATTGTGCAGATCGATTTTCCAGTACCACTGGGTATAGTAGTTGAGCGTCAGGTTCATGCGCGCAAGCTCGCGGGCGAGGCCGGATCGGCTCTCATCGAGAACGCGGCTATCGTCGTCCTCGTTGAGCATCTCCTGGTAGTGCGCGTAGGTCTGTTCGGAATCTTCGCGCAGCAGATCGAGAACCCGCGCAGCCTCCTCGCCCTGCAACACCTCACCGCGGCCCTGGCGGTTATTCGGTGACTGGGCGCCCAACCTGTCAGGCGCGGGGATATAAAATTCTTTGTCGAGGATCGAATAGCGCGCCGAGTATTCGTTGACATTGGCAGTGCGGTGGCGGATCCACTGTCGGGCGACGAAGATCGGCAGCTTGATGTGATATTTGATTTCGCACATCTCGAAGGGCGTGGTGTGCCGGTGGCGCATCAGATAGTTGATCAGCCCCCTGTCCTCGGAAACGCGCTTGGTGCCGCGCCCGTAGGAAACCCGCGCTGCCTGCACCACTGCAGCGTCATCGCCCATATAATCGATCACCCGCACGAAGCCGTGATCTAGCACCGGTAGAGCCTCGTACAGCACTTCCTCCAGCGCCGGCACGGTGGCCCGGCGGGTTTCGAAACGCTCGGCCCGCAGGGCCTCGATTTCAGCCTTCTGTTCAGGCGTCAGGGGGGTGTGGGTCGATGTTTTTTGAACGGTCATGGCGGAGCGCAACCTAACCTTTGTAGTCCCTGCATGCCAACAGGGAAGCGCCAACGCGAACCGCCGGCTGGGCGTTGCGCCGCTTCGCCCTCCCGCGCCATTTCAATCCTTTTATATTTACCCTTTCGGGGCTATATCTGAGAGGTCGGGAAACCGACTATGGCGATAAACGGCGTGTGTAATAACCGATGCGGACCCGGGGGCGGTACCCGGCGCCTCCACCAAAATTCCCGGCCGGGCCAAGGCCAAGGCGGGAAATTCGGGGGCGAAACAGGATCGACGCGCGGGTAAAGACACGTTTTTTGCTCGGCATGGTACCACCGTCATCGGGCCGTCACTATAGATGCCAACGACAACACTCGTGTGGCTCTCGCTGCCTAGTTAGCTAGGTAAGCGCGGTCCGGGGGGCACCGGGCAACAGAAGCCCCCCACTAAATCCGCCATCAGAGCGGGCCGAAACGAGGACAGGGGCGGCAACGAGGATTTGCATGACCGAAGACCTTCTTCGTTACGATCAGATCGTCGAACGGGCCTTGCGCGGGGTGGTTCGCACCGCCCTCGAACAAATTGCCGATTACGGCCTTCCGGGCAATCACAGCATCTACATCACCCTGCGGACCGAGCACTCGGGGGTCATCATGTCCGATATTTTGCGCGCCGAGCATCCTCAGGAAATGACCATCGTGCTCGAAAACCAGTTCTGGGACCTCGAAGTGTCAGAGGATCTATTTTCGGTGACTCTCAGCTTCAACAAAAAGCGCGAGCGGCTGGTTGTTCCGTTCGTATCGGTCTCCGCATTCGCCGATCCGACCGTCCAGTTCGGTTTGAAGTTCGAGGCCGATGGCGAGGACGGACAGCAAGCCGAAAATCAGCAAGACGAGGACCAGCGTTCCGCCGAGAAGAGAGCTGACGATCAGCCTGATCCGAAGGATGGTTCCGACAAGGTCGTCGCCCTCGATTCGTTTCGAAAAAAGTAGGCTTGGATTTTATCCACTAGGCGCAACGGCACCCGATGATTCATATCCGCTGCGGCGACGATATGCGCCCTGCCTTCGAGGCCAGCGGGCTCCCCGGCGAATACATTAAGTGTGCCGACCCCCTGTGCGAGGGTCCGACCCCGGCCAATACCGAGGGCGCGGCGTGGCGAGAGGTGAGGGCGGGCTTCGCTTGCGAGGCTTACGGCGTCACACTCAACAAGGCCGAACAGTTCCTGACCGAACAGGAATCGGGGCTGTCGCGGGCCGAGACCGCCGGCGAGGTGGTTCTATGGTTCGAGCACGACATATTTGACCAGATCATTCTTATCTCCCTGCTCGAGCGCTTCGCTCGGCAGCGCGCGCGCGCTGGCAGGCTGACACTGATCTGCATTGACGGTTATCCCGGCATCGAGCGATTCTTCGGCCTCGCCCAACTCGGCCCCGAAGCCCTGTCCAATCTCTATGCCAAGCGGGTTGAAGTCACCGACAAACAATTCGACATCGCGTCTCGCGCCTGGTCTGCTTATCGCGGCACCGACCCGACCGCGATCGAGACGATACTTACCGAAGATACCACCGCGCTTCCCTTCCTTGCCAATGCATTTCTGCGCCACCTAGAGGATTTTCCCAGCGTTCGCGGCGGGCTTGCCCGGACCGAACGCCAAGCGCTGCTGGCGGTGAGCGACGGGCCGCAAATGGCCGGGCAGGTCTTTGGCGCCAATCAGGCGATGGAGGAAGCCCGCTGGTGCGGCGATACCATGTTTTGGGGTTGGCTGCGTCGTCTGGCCGGCGGCCGTATGCCGGCCCTGGCGATCAAGGGACCGGAAATGTGGCATCTGGATAGTGATTTGGCGGCGGAGACGACGATCAGCCTGACCCGCGCCGGCAAGGCCATCATGAATGGCGCCGCCGATTGGGTGAACCTCAGCGGCATCGACCGCTGGCTTGGCGGCGTCCATTTGCAAGGACCGCAAGCGGCATGGCGCTGGGACGAGGCCAGGCGCCAACTTGCCGCGGCCTAGTAGACAAACCCGGTTTCCCAGATGAATTTCCAATTTGATGGCGCTCGTGCTCGATATCGTCATTCTCCTAATGCTCGAACTCCATGGTTCCAAGGTCACATCAGGCGCTGGATTTCTCGCCTGCCGGGAGCCTGACGATGCCCTTGGCCTGACAGAAGTTATCGAGGGACCTGTTCCGAAAAATTCTGCGGCACATCCAGATGCATCAAGGCCACCCGACAGGACACGTCTGTGGCGCGTCGCGGAGTGCGCCTTCACAGTACGAAATTGCCACTGGCCGAGTTCCTCATCGCCAAATCAATTCGATCAAAAACTCGCCTCAGCCTATAGATCTAATCCCTGCTCGGAATTGCAGCTAATTGCCCATGGTGCTACCGTTGTTGGCGATTGGCAGGAGTCATCTGCGGGATCCCGAGTTAGTGGTGGGCGTCCGCTGGCCGACGCGGTCACCGTTTGCTCGCAGCGGCAACAAGGAAGCTGATTCTTGTCCGAGTACAATCTTGCGGGTCTGAATCTACTCCTCGTCGAGGACAACGAATTCGTCCAAAAATCTCTGCGCGGGATCCTGCGCGCGTTCAAGGTCGGAGGGGTCTCGATCTGCGCCAACGGGACCGAGGCGATAGAGTTATTGAAGAAGGTGCCTGAAGGCGCTCTCGATCTGCTGATCGCTGACTATGTGATGACCCCGATCGACGGGCTCCTACTGTTGCGTTGGCTGCGCAATTCGAACGATTCGCCCAACCGTTTCATGCCCGTCATCATGATGAGCGGCGCTGCAGATCTCCACGTCGTCAACGCCGCGCGCGACATGGGTGCCTCGGAGTTCCTGGCCAAACCGTTCTCGATTCAATCGATCTCCGAGCACATCCTCAAGGCGATCGCTAATCCGCGCCAGTTTATAGCTACTCGCGACTATTTTGGCCCCGACCGGCGGCGCCAAATCGCTCCGATGGCACCCACAAAAGAACGACGCAAAACTCGCAAGATAGACATTACCATCGTCTATTCCGCGAAACAGGTGTACAGACCCGTGGCACCCGCCGATGTCTGGCATTTTCAGCTGGCCAACGCGCTGAAGGATAAGATCGGCGGGCTCGGTGGCCAAGGTCTTGCCATGATCCCGCTGGACCTTCTGATCGAGGCCGAGGAGCATTTGCAACGCGAAGCCCTCGATTTCACCGACTGGGCGCAAGACTATCTGGCCGAATTGGCGACCCTGTGCGACACGGCGCTCGCCGGAAGCGACATGCGCACTCAGATATTCCGCGAAATCAACCTACTCGCCCACGAGCTGCGCGGCCAAGGCGGCACATTTGGCTATCCGCTGATCACGGAGTTCGCCAAGATGCTTTACGAGTGCACAGGCCAGGCCTGCCCGCAAGCCGACCATGATGTGGAAATAGTCAAAGCCCATATCGACGCCATGCGCGCCGTCTTGCGCGACAAGGTGGCTGGCACCGGCGGCCAGATCGGCCTTGAGCTGTTGACCTCGCTGAAGCTCGCGATCGAGAGACATATGATTACGACATAGGGAATAAATAACTTGGCGGCCCTTGTTAGGGGAGCGGGCTTACGCCGGTGCGCAACAATCGGAATTTGACGGAAGTGGATGGCGTGAAGCGATTCGTCGGGTTCGTCGCATTCGCGGCGGACTCGTTTTGGCGGATACAGGGTCTCGACCGTGGTGCTGCAATTGCCCTCGCTGTCGATATCGGTCGACCCGGCGTGAAGTTCGACAATCGACTTGACCAGCGGCAAGCCGAGTCCGGTACCCTCATAGCGGCTTCATCAAAGTCGACGTAGGCTCTCGTGATAGCGCTTGTGATCGTAGTGCGCGACGAAGGCCTCGATCCGGGCCTTGAGATTACCCGGTAGGCAGTAGTTCTCGAGCAGGATGCGGTTCTTCAGCGTTTGATGCCATCGCTCGATCTTTCCCTGGATTTGAGAATGATAGGGAGCGCTGCGGGTGTGCTGCTTGTCCCGCTCTTCGAGCCAGACGGCCAGCTCGCCGGCGATATAGCTCGATCCGTCGTTGGAGATTTGCCAGGCGGTAAGGGCGGCCGCGCCGAATGCACATCCACGCGTTTTCGCCGCTTGAAGTGTGGCAGGGCGTGGCAACACTGAACCTGACGCTTCGGGATTTTCTTACCCGCCTCAAAGACGCCGGTCTCGGGTCCTTGCCGGGAACGCGGCGGAAATTCTCGACGACGAGGTTCGCGCGTTCTCTGCCCGGATAAGATCAGCGCCAGGCAATGGTTTGAGGTCATGGAAGCGGCACACGGCCTTGGAATCCGAACGACGAAGGATGCAAAAAATTACATTGATGCAAAAAAATATTTTCAATTTTTTTCCATTTGTCATATAGTCCTATCAACTAAACAATAGGATGACTCAAATCATCAGCGAATTATTTTTTTGGGAGCCAATACAAACTGAAAACAGGGAGGGAAAAAATGCACGTCACTAGAAGAGTAGCAATTTTATCTGTGGTAGCCGTAGGTGTCCTGGCCGCAGCCAACTTCACATCGTATTCCGCATCAGCAGAAGAAATGATCAGGATTGGCACGCCGCTGCCATTGACCGGTGGATTGGCCGATGAAGGCAAGAAGCAACAAATCGCCTACGACATGTGGCTGCGCCGGGTCAACGCAGCGGGTGGCATCAATGTCGGTGGCAAGATGATGAAGGTTAAATTGATCGCCTATGACTATCAGACGAATGGCAAACGTGCTGCTCAATTGACTGAAAAGCTCATCACCAGCGACAAAGTTCATTTCCTGACGGCGCCATTTGGTTCCGGCCACACCAAGATCGCAGCAGGCGTTGCCGAACGGCACGGTGTTCCGATCATCGCCCCAACTGCCTCGTCTCTATCGGTCTACAATCAGGGCTTTAAGAATTTATTCGGTACACTTTCGCCGAATACCGGTATGACCGAAGCAATGATGAAATTCTTCAAGCAGAAATTTCCAAAAACGAATCGGATAGCCATTCTCGGACGCGACGATGTGTTCCCACGGGCAATGGCGAAGACCATGTCAAAGGGTGCGAAGAAACGTGGGTTCAACGTTGTTTATGACGAGCTCTATGCCGTCGGAACCCTCGACCATTCATCCTCTCTGTCCAAAATTAAGGCGCTAAAGCCAGACTGGGTTTACTTTACCGGCTACACCCAGGACCTAATCTTAATCCGCAAGCAGATGCGCGATCTTGGCGTCAAGGTTCCTATCGTAAGTATGGTTACGGGGCCGGCCTATAAAGAATTCGTAGATGGCCTCGGCAAACTTGCGAATGGCATAACCAGTGCAAGCTGGTGGCACCACGCAACCAACTACAAAAGCAATGACGTATTTGGCTCAACAAAGGCGTTCTACGAGCAGTTCCGCAAAGAGCAAGGTATTGACCCGGATTATGTCCACGCCTCTGCGGCTGCAGCGATGATCGTGTTGCAGAAGGCAATTGAAAAAGCCGGCACGCTCGACAGGGCAAAAGTACGGGCCGCCCTTGCAAGTCTCGATATCGTAACTTTTTACGGTGCAATTAAGTTCAGCGCCAACGGCATGAATCAAGTACGTGACTTGCCGATTATCCAGGTCCAGAATGGCAAGATCGCCGTGCTTTATCCGAACGACATCAAAAACGCCAACATGCAAAAGATGCCAAATTAACCGGCACTCTTTTGTTACCAAATTCGTAGCGGCATCGGGATATACCCGATGCCGCTACAAAGTTCTAGAAACTGCCTGTCACTTTACAAAGATACCAGCAAAAATTCACCGCAGAATACGAAGGAATGGAGTTGGCATGCCGCTATTTCCGTCACTTCCGCACAATGCACTGGTTAAGGATATTTACCCAATCAATCCAGATTTATTTCGGCCCTGGTGCGAAGTCGAGGAAGCAATTATGCGTGCGCCCTCATCATTTTCCGCGGGTGAACGCGAACTGATGGGCGCCTTTGTATCGCGACTTAATTCGTGCACATATTGTTATAGCTCGCACGCAGAGGCCGCAGCAATATTG
>JAPULJ010000116.1 GCA_027295145.1 Alphaproteobacteria bacterium
AACCCGGTGAACAGGTCCTGCGTCAACGAGAAGGTGATCTTCTGTCTCGTCAGCTCAGTAGGCTCGAGGCCAATTTTCCGCCGCTCCGGTTTATCGACACGTTCAGGACCGACATTCCCGGTCACTCCGGCCTCTGGCAGGAAATTGGCAAAGGCCCTTCGAACCCCTTCCTTCGCCGCTTTGACATTGTTGTCTTCAGCTTTGAGCCGGGGATGCTCGGCGACAAGGCGTCTCAACTCCTCCTGGAGCGTCTGACCTTGGGCTGGAAAGCTCAGCGTAATAATGACCAAAGCAAGGAAAGGGCCTAAGAAACGAATGTTAGGAGACATTTTGCTATTGGTGGTTTTCATTTGATTTCGGAGACAATCATTGGCAGCGTTACAAGCCTGCATAGTATAGCCCCGTGCAATACATGTCCGGGCCGTGCCCACCATGCGCTGCGATCAGTGGCCGGCGAGTGGGCCACGAGAAAACTCGGCGGCGCTCTGGACCAGCGCTTGCCCGTTGAACGGGTTCAGCAAGATCGTCAACATAGCGATCAACCCCACCGGGTACAACAGGCAATTGTCGGTACATTTCAGCCCCCCCTAACAGACCCCGGCGCGTCCGCGCCAAGGCACAAGGCGACGAACGGGCGGCGGTAATGGGAATATCAGAAGGTGGCTCGCTCGCCTCCCTTTTCGCGGCCCATGGCGCTCTCCCGCCCTTCCTCCTCGGTCAAGGCCTTTACCACCCGCCGCATCACCCCTGCCCAATCGCCGGGGCGATCCTGGCGGAACAAGCGCATGCTGGGATACCAGGGACTGTCCTCGCGCTCGAGCAGCCAGCGCCATTCGGCGACGAACGGAAGCAGCAGCCATACGGGTCGGCCCATTGCGCCGGCAAGGTGCGCGACGGCGGTGTCAACCGTAATCACCAAGTCCAGGCGATCAATCAGCGCCGCAGTGTGGCCAAAGTCTTCGAGCAGCGGCGCGAGATCGACCACGTTCTCCAAGGCGTATAGACCGTCACTGGCGCCACCCGTCTGCAGGCTGAACAGCGCCACGTCGGGAAGCCGACTAAGGGGCGCGAGACTCGTCGAGGGACAATCACGCCGAGGGGCGTTCGGATGGTTCGGCCGTCCGGCCCAGACAATGCCGATCTTTCTTTTCCCGGCGGCCGCTCGGAGCAACGCGTCGAATCGTCCGTCGTAGTCGACCGGCGCCTGCAGATAGGGCACCTCCCGAGGTATTGTTTCCAACGTCGTCTCGAAAATAGCGGGCAAGCTCATGGCGGCGACATACATGTCGAATGCGGGTACGCCTGCCCCCTCGACGGCTACGTCGTCGACGCCGGGCACGGTTTCGATCACCCGCGCCAGCTCGCGCTGACAATAGAAGATAACGTGGGCGCCCCGCTCCTTCACAAGCCGCGCGTATCTGGCCGCCTGCAGAGTATCTCCGAAGCCCTGTTCGGCATGCAGCAATAAGCGTCGCCCATTGGGATCCGAGCCGTCCCATGCTTGCCCATCAATTCGCCGTCCGGGAAAATGCGAACAGCGCCAGCGCCACTCGTACTCTCGCCAACCGCGCGCGAAATCGCCCACTGCAAGGTAGGCCATGGCGAGGCTGAAATGAGCATCGGCGTACTCGGGATTGGCGGCGAGCGCCCTCTCGAAACTAGCGATCGCCTCAATCGGCCGTCCCTCGTCCTTGAGGAGCTTGCCGATGCTGAAATGCGCCTCCGCATAATCGGGATCGAGGTCGATGGCGCGTCGGTAACAGCCAAGTGCCTCGCTCGATTTCGACTGTTCCTGCAGCACGTTGCCCAGGTTGTTGTGGAGATAGGCGGCGCCGGGCTCCATTAGCAGCGCCGCTTCAAACTCCCGCGCCGCTTCCGTCAGGCGACCCAGCTTCTTGAGCGCGACGCCTTTGCCATTGCGGGCGCTGACCAGGTTGGGGTGCAGCGACAGCGCCTGGCTGAAGATAGGCAACGCCTCGTTCAAGGCCCCACCGGGGATCAGCGCGTTCCCGAGGTTCACATATGCCTCGATCGAATCCGGCACCTCGGCGATGACCGTTCGATACTCCTTGATGGCGTCCTCGAGGCGGCCGGCCTTTTGGTACGCGGCGGCACGGACAAGACGCCGCGCTGCGCCGTCATCACACGTCAATTTGCCGGCGGCAGTCCGCCGTTCCTCGGGTTCGCGTCGTTTTTTTCGCTTCGACGGCATTGTATCGAGATCACCCAAAGTAGTTATAGCAGAAAGGCAACCGGTTAACGCCGGCATCTGCCAGCGCTTCAAGCTGAGCGCGTCTCCGCCGGTGTGGCCACCGAGACCGAGCCCGGCACGATGCGAAAGGCGGGCACCGGCTCGGCGACGTTCTTCACCGCCTGGGGACCTATGTCTTCGAAGCTGAGCGAGATCTTGTGCTTGACCTGCTCGAACACGCTGGCGGAGACGCAAATACCACCGGGCTCCGCCAGCTCTTCGAGCCGCGCCGCCACATTGATGGCGTCACCGAACAGGTCATCGCCCTTGGCCATGACGTCGCCAACATTGATGCCGACGCGAAATCGCAGCTTGCAGTCATCAGAAAGCTCCATATTGTGGACCGCCAATTCCTCCTGGATTGAAAGGGCGCAGCGCACCGCCTCCACAGCACCGCCGAACTCCGCCACCACGCTGTCGCCAGCCGTGCCGAAGATGCGCCCGTCGTGGCGGGCGATCAGACCGTTGATGATTTCCCGGTACTCGGTGAGGGTTTGAAGTGTCGGCTCCTCGGCCTCGTGCATCAGCCACGTGTAGCCTTCCGCATCGGCGGCGAGGATCACGGCCAGTTTCCGCTTGACGTCCGTTAGCTCCATGGATGCCTCCCCCGGATCCCGGTGGAACCAATTATGCTGACAACCTACAGTATGTTCGGCCGCCCGACAAATCGGTAAATAAGCGCCCAAGACGGACAATACGGAAAGGAACTGTTTTCCGTACAGACGCGATTCAAGGGTGATTCAGACCGATTTTCGAGCTCGGGGGTTCAGGGTCTGAGGGGATAATCGCGAGATATGATTTCCGTACAAGCCACTGCCTGTACCGAAAACCAGTGATTCCCGTACACCTGGAATGAGGGTCGATAGCAAGCACCGAAATGTCGGCTTCCTGGCCCTAAGCGGACGCTCCACGGTTACGTCGCTTACTACCGCTCATAGCCAACTGCGGACCTTAGCAAAACGGCCCTGTTCAGCGCCCTAACGGGACGAACGCCGTCGGTCGCTGAACACCCTGTATGGAGATTGAGGAGTTTCAGTTAATTTATCCGGTGATACTGTCGTGTCACAGTTTCACGACGTTGGCCTCGACGGCCTTCGCCTGCTGTCCCACTGCGCTCAGACGCTGCGTAACATCTCGCCAGTCATCGTCGGGGCCAACAACCGGCTGGAGGCCGCTGATTTTGGTCTTTGTCTTCGTCGGTACACAGAACAGATTGATCGAGACGATGTTGTCGAACACGTTCCGTGACTCGCCGCAGTAGTTGTTCGGGTTGTAAAGCCGTGGAAGATGCCACCAGAGCCGATAGTCCAGTTGTTGAATGAATGAGATGAGCGCGTTCGACCTGTCGTTGCGATCGTTCTCCACATAGAGCAAGGGGCGGAGGCGACGAATGGTGTCGACCGCGCCTTCGAGCACCTCTTTCTCCATCCCTTCCACGTCGGCCTTGATGAGATCGAGCCGTTCGAGGCGGAGGTCGTCGATCGTTTCCACAGGCACAGTGTCGCCCTCTTCGCCGCCGAGCGAGACGCCGCCGAAATTTCCAGCACGCTCATAGTCGCACGGCGGAACCCGGATAGTCCCCCTGGCGGCGCCCAACGCCCGTTGGCGGGCGTCGACATTTTCGATCTCGTTTCGGGCCACGTTGTGGCACAGAAGTTCATAAATGAACCTCTGAGGCTCGTGCGCGATGATCTTACCTTTAGGGCCGACATGCTTGGCCAGGAAAATCGTGTGTGCGCCGATGTTTGCCCCCGCTTCGATCACCACGGACCCGGGTCCGACAATTTGCCGGAAAAGTTCGGTCTCTTGCTCGCAGTACTCGCCGTAAAGATCGAACGACCGCCCCACGAACATGTCGTGCGGCAGATACCGCATGGTGCCATATCGACTCTGCTTTTCCGCGGTCAGCGCCCGCGCTTCAGTACCCTCCGGGCTTCGCAACTGACCTCGTCGATCATGGTCGAATTCGTCGAGAGGCGGCCGATCGCGCGCAGCCCGTGGACGCTGGTTGCGTTGCGGCTTCTTGCCGGGCGTTTTCCGCGCCGTCCGTTTTGCCCGGCCTGGTCGTCTCTTCTGCCGCCTGGGATCGAGAACCGAGCGGTCGCCGCCCGCGAGCCGCTCGAGGTCAGCCGCGACGCGTGCGAACACCTCAGGCCAGTCACCCGGGGCTTCCTGACGATAGAGCCGCATGCGGGGATACCACGGGCTGTCCTCACGACCCAACATCCAGCGCCAATCAGGACTAAAGGGCAAAAGCACCCATACCCGTTTACCCATCGCCCCTGCGAGATGTGCCACCGCCGTATCCACTGTGATTACTAAATCCAGCACGTCAACCACGTCAGCCGTATCAGAGAAATCCATCAGGCGCTTGCCAATATCCTGCACCATTGCCTGACATCCATATTTTCCTATATCGGATTCAGCAGCACCCTTCTGAAGACTATAAAATGCAAGTCCTGGAATTCCCATTAACTTGATGAAGTGCGCTATCGAACACGAACGATTTACATCGTTGTCATGTGTCGGACTTCCAGCCCAAACGATCCCCACATTAACCGCGCCGTCCGGCGACTGATTAAGCACTACTCCTTCGGAGACCTTGCGTCTCTTAACGTAGCCAACTTCAGCAGGGATCGTGTCTAGCGTCGTGCCCAGTAACCGCGGTACACTCATCAGTGCAGCTTGTACATCGAAATCAGGCATCGGCTGCCCCACTGAGATCACGGCGTCAATCGACGGCATGTCCACAAATAGACCCATGAGCGTCTTCTGGCACTCCAGGATAATTCGACCGCCACTTTTTTCCACGCATGATGCGTAGCGTGCAAACTGGATTGTATCCCCCAACCCTTGCTCTGCGTAAAGCAATAGAGTCCTACCCTTCAGCGCTGAGCCGTCCCATTCAGGTTCGCTGAATTTCCTTGGAGGGTTTTCCTCTCGTCGCCACCGCCATTCGGCCTCTTCCCAACCATCCGACAATTTTCCCATAAGCAGGAAGCTACGCGCTTTGCCTAAATGAGCACCGAGATTTTCCCCATCGATTGATATCGTTCGGTCGAAATACTCCAAAGCCTCCTCACAACGTCCCATATCGACTAGGATTTGACCTAGCAACGCCAAGGCAGGAACGAAAGCGGGATCCGTTTCTACTGCCCGTTCCGATGTACGCAGAGCTTCATCTGACTGATTTTGACGATTCAACACTACCGCCAAATTATGGATGACTCGTACATCCTCCGGCCATTCCGCTGTCGACAGTCTGAAAATAGATTCTGCTGCCGCCAATTTGTTTTGCTCTAAAAGGCCGATCCCCAAATTCAAGTTGATTTCCACCTCTCCAGGGTCTAAGCACCGAGCGCGCTCGAAGCTTTCAACCGCTTCCTCGAACCGGCCAAGGTCCATGAGCGTTAGCCCTAAATTGCTCTCAGCGGCAACGTAATCAGGTCTGCACTCAAGGGCTTGAAGATAGCTCTCTGTTGCTTCCTCCAGATTTCCCAATTCTCTCAACGCGTTGCCTAGATTGTAATGGGTATCTGCGTGATTGTTGTTTCTAGCAAGAGCACAGCGATAGCTATCAATTGCTTCCGTCACTCTGCCAAGCGCCCGCAGTGCAACACCCAGATTGTTGTGGGCCACGGCCGCACCAGGTTCTAAACGGATAGCCTCACGAAGTTTGGTCACCGCTTCATCGACTTTTCCATTCCGATAAAGATCCCTCGCCTCCTTTAGCAACGCTTCAACCTGATTCGTTGCCTTCGTAATTGTTTCGCTTTTTTTCTTTGTGCGTTTAGACATCCAAGAAACGTATATCATTTCTTCTTGAAAAGCCAACAAACCGCTTTGTAAATTTGACCTGCCATGGAAAAAGTGGTCCAGGTTGATTGGGAGAGTCTGGTGTGGTTGCTAGCCCCCATGTGGTGGCTGGGGCTGGGCTCGGAATGGAAGTAGAGTTCTTGTGATCCGTGAGTGTTCTTCCCAATCACCGTGCCAGGACTAACATAGGAACTGGTACAGAAATTTGGGGCGGGTCAGGGCGCGCCAGCTTATCGTCGATCGCTCTCAGCTGTAAGCACCGTAAGCGCGCGATCGACCCGGTCGAACACGTCGTGCCAGTCGCCCGGCCTCGCCTGACGGAAAAGGCGCATTGTCGGATACCATGGGCTATCGTCTCGCCCTAACAGCCAACGCCAGTCGGGCGCGAATGGAAGTAACGTCCACACCGGGCGCGCCAATGCGCCCACCAGGTGGGCCATCGCTGTGTCGACCGTGATGACCAAATCCAATTGTGCAACGACGGCCGCAGTGTCTGCAAAATTGTTGAGCTGCGTGCCCATGTCGTGGATCGATGCATCGACAGCAAGGTATTCGAGGTCCGCAGCAACGGGGCCGACCTGCAAGCTATAAAACGTTAGGTCGTCGCGGCGGGCGAGGGCCTCGAAGTGGTTTAACGGACACGACCGGTTGCGGTCATTCTTGTGCCGTGGATTGCCTTGCCAAACGATGCCCACGCGGAGCCTCCCCTCGACCGGATCGAGAGGCGGCGTCGCGACGCCGTCAGGCACAGATATGTAGGGGACGTCGGCGGGAATGTCGGCTAGCGTCGTACCGAAAATGCGGGGAAGGTTAAGGAGCGGGGTATGGAAGTCGAAAGGAGATACTGGCTCACCCCTCGAGACCATTTGATCGACTCCATCGACTCCACGTAACAATTCAACCAACGGCTTCGGGCACTCGAACACCACGCGCCCGCCCCGGGCACGACACAGGGGCGCGTACCGTATGAATTGGATCGTGTCGCCAAGCCCCTGTTCTGCATGAATCAAGACCGTTTTGTCGGCGTATTCTTGACCGTCCCATTGCGGCTGCAGATATTCGCCCAAGCAGAAATCCCTTTTCTTCCATCGCCACTCGTATTCGCGGAAGCCCTCGTCAAGCTTGCCTAGCAACATCAAGGACATGCCCAGGTTCTCGTGCGCTTCGGCGTAGTCGGGTTTCAGCTCCAGCGCCCGGCAGTAGGCGACCACCGCATCCTCCAACATGCCCTGATCGTACAACGCGTTGCCAAGGTTGTTGTGCGCCTTGGCGTAGCCGGGCTTCAGCTCCAGCGCCCGGCGGTAGGCGACCACCGCATCCTCCAACTTGCCCTGATCTTGCAGCGCGACGCCCAGGTTGTTGTGCGCGGCGGCGTAGTCGGGTTTGTGCTCCAGCGCCCGGCGGTATGCGACCACCGCATCCTCCAGCTTGCCCTGATCTCTCAGCGCGTTGCCCAGGTTGTTGTGCGCGGCGGCGTAGCCGGGGCGCAAGGCGATCGCTTTCCCGATCAACGCGGTCGCCTGAGGAGCGTCACCCTCTTGGTAGGTGATGACGCCGAGATGGTGCAGCGCCACCACGTTGTTCGGCTCTCGAG
>JAPULJ010000117.1 GCA_027295145.1 Alphaproteobacteria bacterium
GGGCCGGGCCGGGCCAGTTCGGCAATCTGCATGGCCTGATCATAGACGAACAGGGGTTCGTCTATGTCGGCGACACGGCGAACAACCGGGTCCAGAAATTTCAGGTAGTGGATTTCGGCCAGTGATTCCGGCGGTTTGTTATCGCGAACCCGGGAGCGTTTTCCGTCGATGATCCCGAAAATATTTTCCTCAATCGGTTCCAGGCTCAGCCTCGTCATCGTTATCATGCTGGTGGGGTTCGCCGTCATCGCCGGTTCGGCCGTTCGGGTCTTCGGGCAGATGGAAAAGGCGTCCGAAAGAAAGAGCCAGTTGTTCGAACAAAGTCAGGTTATCGGACACTTCCATGAGGCGGTTCTAAAATCGGTGAACCTTATCGACCAATTGATCTTCGACAACGACGCCAGCGTCATTCCGGAACTTCTGGCAATTAACGAGGACATCCTCGGCCAGTTTGCTCAGTTTCAGGCCAACGCCGAGACATTCGGGCTGGTCAACGATGGCTATCTGGCAACGGAACATGAACCGGTCGTCTTTCAACTGCGTAACGATTTCTACCGCATTGTCTCGCTGTACCGGCAACAAGAGTTCGAAGAAGCGGCGACAGTCAGAAGGAGGATACTGATCCTGCATCTGAAAATCCTCCGTACCTTTATTTTGAATGCCGAAGAACTGCGGGATTTCGATATTGCCGATCAAACGACCCGGATTGCGGCTTTAAAGAAAAACTTAATCGTCTACTCATTGGCTATATTCATGGTCGTCGTTCTCATCAGTTTAATTTTGACCTTCGCGGTACACCGTTCCATAACACGTCCCCTGTCGGTGCTGACTCGCGCTGTCCAAGAGTTTAAACTGACCGACACAGATTCCGATGTCTCATACGATACGATGAAGCTACCGAACGATGAGATTGGTGTCCTCGGCAAATCTTTTATGCAGTTGACCGGCAATCTTCGCACCTACATCACCGAGCGCAAGCAGACCGAGGAGGTGCTACGTGAGCGTGATGTTCAGATTGAACAAGCCCTGAAACTCGCCCATATGGGAACATGGGTATGGGACGATACAATCGTCGAGTTCGAATATGTCTCACCTCAGTTTGCCGAGATATTCGGATATGATGTTGATCAGTTTCTGAAACTCTCGAAAAAATCCGAGAGCTACTTATTCTGCATTCATCCAGATGATGTAGACAGTCATGTCCGCGATCTTAAAGAGGGCGTCCGACGTAAAGAACGGTGGCAAGTTGAGTATAGAATCATCAGAAAAGATGGGGCCGTGCGAAACCTTCTTGAAATTGCTCAACCTGTCTTTGGTCCCGATGGCACGATGCTTAAAAGTATAGGCTGTACACAGGATATTACGGAATATACTGAAGCCCAGAACCAGCTTCGCCAAGCCCAACGGATGGAGGCAATTGGTCAGTTAACCGGCGGCATAGCTCACGACTTCAACAATCTCTTGGCCGTCATGATCGGCAACTCTGAGCTGCTGGAAGATAGGATTGGCGAAGATGAATCCGCTCGGAATCAGTTGGAGGCGATCCAACGGGCCGTGGACCGTGCCTCGTCTCTGACGGATCGGCTATTGGCCTTCTCCCGCAAACAGGCGCTGTCGCCTGTTGCTACTGATATTCCTGACCTGATTGTCGGCCTGGCGGAACTACTCCGACGCACCCTGGGTGAGACGATTGACCTGAGGGCTGAAACTAGCTCAGATCTCTGGCCAGCAATGATTGACCCCCACCAGTTCGAAAACGCCCTGGTCAATCTGTCTCTCAACGCACGGGACGCCATGCCGAAAGGTGGCACTCTGGTTATCGAGACCGCCAACGTTACCCTCGATGAGATCTACGCGGAGCAGTTCGACGAGGTAACGCCAGGAGACTATGTAATGGTTGCCGTGAGCGACACTGGCACCGGGATATCGCCTGAAGTGCTGAAGAAGGTGTTTGAGCCGTTCTTCACCACCAAGGATGTGGGCAAGGGCAGCGGCCTTGGACTGAGCATGGTCTACGGGTTCGCCAAGCAATCAAACGGTCACATTACCATCTACAGCGAGGAAGGCCACGGCACCACGGCAAAACTTTATGTGCCCAGATCCGAGAAAACCTTAGCCGAAGGGGACACCAAGGACGACACACCGGAGATCGCACGGGGGTCGGAACGCATACTTGTCATCGAGGACAACGAGAGTGTCCGGGAAATTCCGGTCACTATCCTTCGAGATCAAGGCTATAATGTTGTCGAGGCGGGAGACGGCCAGGAAGCGATCAAGCACCTAAAGGACGGCCCACCCATCGATTTACTGTTCACGGACGTGGTCTTGCCGGGCGGCATGAACGGCATCGAGATCGCCGAACAGGCCAAAGAATTAAAGCCGAATATCAAGGTTCTCTATACCACCGGCTACGCAGATTCCGCCATTGTGCATCACGGCAAGCTGGACTCAGGCGTGACCTTGGTCACCAAGCCCTACCGCCGGGCGGATCTGCTTGAGAAGATTCGTGCCGTGCTAGACAGAGAGGACGATTGAGGCAGATCGGGCGTAACGGAGTAACGCGGCCTATACGCTGGCGCGCGGCCAGTGCTGTGCGATACGGGGGTGCGGGACTCCCTGTTTTCCGGTTCAAGCTGATTTGCTGAACGACTCCCTAAATGTCCGGGTTGTGCCACGTTCGGCCATTCCAGGCCATAGTCAATTGCGTCCGTTGTTGAGGGCTATGTGGACATAGTCAGTTCGAAAGCGGACGGTCTGGGCATTGGTTTGGCAGGGATTGAAACCGAGACACAACTGGAAGGCGCTACCTTGGCGGCGCGTAGTTCGGGCGCACGTAGTCTTCCTTGAAACCGGCTTTCAGGATATTGGAATAGGAATGCTGCGGGTCGCCGGGGACCGCTTCGCCGGTGCAGGTAAAGATCTGCCGGCAGCCGCGATCGAGTGCGAATTGCACCCGGTGGCGGAGCAGCGCCGATTGGCTGCCGCGCCGGCGGAAGTCGGGCGCGGTCGCGCCGAAATCGGTCCAGGCAACTTCGCCGTCGATGAAGAGCGCGCCGGTGCCCGCCGGCTGGTCCCCGTCGAAGGTCATGAAGATGTGCCAGCGATCCCGCCCCGGAAGCCGCGCGAGCCAGGGACGCGCTTGATCGCCCATATCGAAAGCATCGCTCAAAATCGCGGCCGACGCGGCGCCGTGGCTTGTGCCGATCTCCCGGATCGTCAGGTCGGTTCTGGGGTCCGGAACAGGGTCCCGGCCACGGGAGAATTTCTGCCAACCCCGGACCCGTTCGAGACCGCGTTCGAGGAGCCAGTCGCCGATCTGTCGAGGACGCGCATCCGGATGAACCTGCACGAAATAGCGCGCCACGCCGGCCGAACGGTACGCTTCGACGATCTGTCGAATCGTGTCCTCGCTCTCCGGTGCCCGGTGCCCAAGGCCGAGCGCTCTGTTGACGACGATGGCCGAGGCCGGGAGGGCGCTTGCGATCGAAACGAACGCCGAGCCTATGGTCCGGCTTTCGATGCCGAGACTGGCCCGCAATTCAGGAGATGCCGCATCGTGCAAATCCTCCAGCGCGGTACGTTCTATTTCTTTAGCTAAACTTTGCATGCGGCAGTATACCCTCCCCGCCCTACTACCGCTCGGCAGGGAACATGAAGGGGTTGGCGGGCCAGGCCGGGTCCCAGTCCTCCCAGTCGAGGATGACCCGGGCGCGGCGGCTGTCCTCGACCATCTGCACCCTGAGCGCCTCCATGTCGTCGAAGGTCATCTCCGGGCGCAGGTAGTCGACCAGCGCGACCCGCATGTGCTGGCCGTAGAGATCTTCGTCGAAGTCGAAGAGGTGAACCTCCAGCAGCGGCTCCCGGTTGTCCAGCGCGGGGCCTTCGACCATCGGCCGAACGCCGAGGTTGGCGACCCCCGGGTGCCAGACCGTTTGGTTGCCGCGATCGACGCCGGCGCGCACCGCGTAGACGCCGTAGGCCGGCTCGAGCACCTCGCCAAGCGCGATGTT
>JAPULJ010000118.1 GCA_027295145.1 Alphaproteobacteria bacterium
TGATCATCGTCGCGGTATTCGCCGCCTTGAACAGCATCGGCATCGACCTGACCGCGTTAGCGGTTTTCTCGGGCGCGGTGGGGCTGGGTATCGGTTTCGGTCTGCAAAAGGTCATCTCAAACCTGATCAGCGGCGTTATCCTGCTGATGGATAAGTCCGTGAAGCCCGGCGATGTGATCGCCATCGGCGACACCTTCGGTTGGATCAATACCTTGAGCGCGCGTTACGTTTCGGTGATTACGCGCGACGGTATCGAACACCTGATCCCGAACGAGGAGTTGATCTCGCAACGTGTCGAAAACTGGTCTTATTCGAATACCCTGGTTCGCTTCCGCATGCCGATCGGCATTTCATATGATTCAGATGTGGTGAACGCCATGGCGTTGACTGTCGAAGCGGCAAAAATGGTTGAGCGGGTCCGCGACGATCCGGCGCCGGTCTGTCGTCTGATGAACTTCGGCGACAACGCCATAGAACTGGAACTCAGAATCTGGATCAGCGATCCGCAGGCGGGAGTCGCCAATGTCCGCAGCGAAGTTTTGTTGAACATCTGGACCATGTTCAACGAAAACGGCATCGAATTCCCATACACGCAGCGCGATCTGCATATCAAATCGTCGGTGCCGTTGCGGGTCGCGGTAATAGCGCCGGAGACCGATTGACGGTGATCGGCTTATTTCGATGGCGCCATCACCCGCCGCCGGAAGAGCCCGAGGCCCTATGCCTGTGAATTGAGGGGTGTGATCCTCTACTGGCTGATCCTGTTGCGCGCCGCCTCGAGCAGATTCATGGCGGCTTGCAGATCGTCACTGGTCGCCCGGATCACGCCGTCGAGCCGGTCGCGCTCCGCCTCGAGCTCGACGATCAGCGCCTCGAGCTCGCCGATTCGGACTTGCCGGGTGTCCCGCTCGGCCAGGGTTTCGGCAAGGGCGCCTTGGATGGCCTCGCGTTCGGCGAGCAGGCCGTCTAAATCCGCCTGGACAGCATCGCGCCGCCCTTCGATATCGGCGCGCTCGGCGTGGATGGCCGCAAGGGCCGCGACGGCATTGGGGTATTCATCGATCGCCTGTTGCTCGAGCGCCAACTGGGCGCGCAACGCGTCGACCTCGTCGCCATGGCTGCCGATCAGCATGGGGAAGCCGATCACGACCACCAGCCCCAGGGCCAACGCCAGGATCCAGGCAAATGAGCCGCCGCTTGCCGGGGACGGTTTGGATGGGGTGCTCTTGTCGGCGCCGCCTTGCGCGGCAGAGGCGGTGTCGTCGGGTCTTGTTCCGCTGACTGTGGCCGCGGGATCACCGGGTGCCGGTTTTTTGTCCGCTCCGGACGGCGGCCCTTCGGGCTTTTCCGCGGTCGGCGCGACGATCTTGGCCTTGTCCTTGGCCTCCGGTTCGGCCTTGGCCGATTTGCCGCCCTGCTGTCCGGCCTTGGGACCGCCGGAACTGCCTTCGGTCTTCGCCGCCGTATCCTGATCGGCCTTCGAGGCCGCGTCCTTGGATTTCTGTGCCGCCATCATAGTCACCTCCCTCTGCCCGAAAACGGTACACCGTTTGTCCGGCGAAGGCGACTGGGCTCTTGGCCCGGCTGATTGCCGAAGAGCCGAGGGGTTCCCTCTTGACGATTGCCGCCCCGTGGCCTAAAAATCGCCGCCTGATCCCCCGACCTTGAGGATAAGAGACCATGGCCCGACGCTGCGAGCTGACCGGCAAAGCCGTGCTGACCGGAAACAACGTCAGTCACGCCCATAACAAGACGCGCCGGCGCTATCTGCCGAACCTGCAGCATGTCTCGCTGTTGAGCGACCTGCTGGGCCAGACCCTGCGCCTGCGGGTCAGCGCCCATGCTATCCGCACGGTCGAGAAGCAGGGCGGCATCGACGCCTTCCTGCTCGGCGCCAAGGACGACAAGCTGTCCCTCAATGCCCGGCGCCTCAAGCGCCTCATTCAGAAGAAGGCCGCGAGCGCAACCGCTGCCGCTTAAGACGCTGCTTCCACACGGTTGAGATAGTCGAGATAGGGCGCGGGCAGCCCGTGCGCCGCGGCGCCCTCGCGCAGTAGGGTGATGTAGCGAAGCGACGGTTTGCCGTCCTCCGCGTTGCCGTCGGCGATGTAGGTGACGGCGTCCAGCGCCCGGCCTTCGGCGTCTTCCGCGGCGAACCAAAGCTGGCGATAGCGCCGGCCGGGCACGCCCTCGGTGGCGTCGAGATAGACAAGATCGGCCCGGCTGATCCGATAGAGCACGCCCCATACCTCTGCTTCTTGATCCTCGACGATATTCGCCGGCGCCGCCTTGCCCAGCGGGCGGCCGTCGAGATTGAAGCGCAGCCGGTAGCCGGTTGCCCGGCCGGCGCGCCATTCGCTCGGCCGCATGCCCCGGCGTTCGCGGAACGCCCTGTCGTGCATGTTGGCGCCGAAGGCGAAATACCAGACCTTGTCCGTGGGCCGCCCATCGATGCGTAAGCCTCGCAATCGGTAATAGACCTTCGACAGCAGCCAGGACCGGGCAATCGCTCCGCGGAGACGCCTTATCATGGCGCGGCGCGGCGCAGGCGGCGCACGGC